>NZ_JADGMP010000056.1:0-52223 GCF_015549295.1 Cupriavidus sp. IK-TO18 | reverse complement strand
TGAGGTGTTCTGTCCAGCGCGGACACGTCTGGTTCATGCTGCAGCTAGTCGACTGAGGTAGCTTGCAGCGACTTCGCCTGGCGTTCGGTACCCCAACTTCGAATGGCGCCGTTGGCGATTGTAAAAAATCTCAATGTACTCACGGACAGAGGCCATGGCTTCCATCCGGGTGGCATACCGATGGTGGTACACCAACTCTGCTTTCAGGCTGCCCCAGAAGCTCTCCATGGGCGCATTGTCGTAGCAGTTTCCCTTGCGTGACATCGAAGCCAGCATGCCGAACTGCGCTAGCAACCTGCGATAGCCGTGAGCACAGTATTGGCTGCCCCGGTCCGAATGATGAATCAGGCCGGGCCGTGGCCGCTTGCTGCGCACCGCCCGGAACAGCGCTTCGCCCACCAATTCTTGTGTCATTCTGGGCCCCATCGCGTAGCCCACGATCTCGCACGTGTACAGGTCCTTGATTCCTGCCAGGTACAACCAACCCTCATCGGTCGCGATATACGTGATGTCAGTCACCCACGCGGCGTTTGGCCTGTCGGCTTCAAATTTCTGCTCCAGTAGGTTGGGCGCCACTGGCAGATTATGTGCCGAGCGCGTTGTCGCTACGAATCGACGCTTTTGCCGACACCGAATCCCCATCTCGTTGCGCAGTCTGGCTAGCCGATCACGGCCGACCACGAATCCATCGCCAGCCAGCTCGCGCTGCAGGCGCCGCGTACCGTACGTCTGACGCGTGCGCTTGTGGGCTGCCCGGATCGCCAGACGCAGCCGCTCCTGTTCCGGACTGAGCCCATAAGGTCTGTGTGTCCAGTCGTAGTAGCCACTGCGCGAGACCCCCAATACCCGGCACATCAACTTCACCGGATACACTTCTCGCCATTGACTCACGAACGCGTACCGGGCAGTGATTCCCTGGCGAAGTACGCTGCGGCTTTTTTTACAATATCGCGCTCCAGCCTCGCCTCGGCCAACTCCTTGCGCAGCCTCGCATTCTCCGCCGCCAACTCTGCCACTGTCACGCCTCCTGGTGCCGCTGCTGTTCCAGGCGCCTTGGCTTTCGACACCCAATTCGTCAACGTGCCCTTCGGAATCCCCAGGCGCTGCGCGGCCGACTGCAGCGTCAGTCCCTGCTCCAGCACCAGTCTCACGGCCTCTGCCTGAAACTCTTCCCCGTACGTCTGTCTTGCCTTGCTCATCTGTGCACACTCCTGATCCACGATCTTAATCTAAGGACCAAGCGTGTCCGCCTCGATCAGGCTACCTCATCCGCCCGCTACTCGTCGTGCTAGACCGGCAGGCGAGCCGTCTTGAAGCGCTTCCAGAGACGACGCCTGCCTGTTGGCATCCACCCGTCCTGCCAGATAGCCTCATGCGTAGCCCAAGGCCAGGTCATGGTTCTCGGCCATGACCGTGGGCGGCGTCCGTCGTCACATTCTAATAATTTCGAGATCGTGAAATTATTAATTCGCACTACTTCGAGCTATCGCCTGGTGCCCGGGGCCGGGATTTCCTGCCCTTTGCGAGCGTGCAAGAGTCTTCCCCGCCCGAGCAGCGGGCTTCCTTTTGCCTATTGCTCCTGATCGGCTGATCAGAAATTCTCCGAAATCACGACTCCCGACAACGAGCGCGTGGCCGCTCGTCAGTCTCCGTAGCTTGCCTGTGCCGGCTTTGCAGACGTTCGTGCGCCATCTCGCAGCGGATCAACATCATTGTCGTAGGCTCCTCATCTGCCATGATATCGGCGGCCTCCGCGGCGCTGCGCAAATATACTTGCCGGGCCACGATGGCGGCGATCACGATGACGGCGCCGACGCCGAAGGCCCGGGCGACAAGCTCAAGATATCGTGCCATGGAAGTCGCACCGGAAAACAAGAGGTGATTTGGTGGCGAGACTACACGAAAATGTCACAAAGCGGTGCTACGCCGTTGCAGGATTGACACCGCCTCTGTTTCACCATAATGGGGTCTGGAGCCCGCCATTCTGCGACACGGCATGGGCTTGACGATCATGGCAAAGACAATCGCCCTCCTTCCGCGCGGCCACCAACCCCGCCTGTATGCCCTTCGCTTGGTATTGACGCGATAAGGCCGTTATCGAACCTTACCGCCGCGACTTGGCCCAGTCGGCAAGGGTCGACCGCCTTGCGGCTGACGCAAGGCGCTTCCCGGCCAGTCGCTGTCGTTAGAGCACGCCCATTCGCGCGACCGCAACGCACGCAATAGCGAGCAGATTACCACGCCGTCGATTTATTTTGGTCGAAACATTCCAAGCGTTGTGGATCCGGTATCGTCGATGTTCAATTTAACTTGAACCTCGTTCATCTCATTGTGAAGGTCGCAAAGCGCACGAAGTTCCTGTTCACTAAAGACATATTTCTGAAAGTGATTCATCCCCGGTGCAGAAATCGCTTCTGTCAAAATCTCTAGCGGCCACCCAGGGTCAATGCCACCTCGGAAAAATCTATTACCCAAGGTTTTGAAGCGACTGCCAATGCGATCGTCTTCTAACATCTTGGCGAGATCAGCATGATAAGAGACAACTCCAAAATCTGAAGCGCGCTCGTGGAGAGGCATAAAGTCTTGATCCGATGAGACTATGGTCAAAGAGTCCGCCTCTCGATTGTAGAAAGCATCCATTGCTCTCATAACAATTCGTGTATCCACTTCTTTCTCATCGAAATAATTCAAACCTTTCCAGCCTACGTTAAGACCGAAAAAGCCCTCATCAAATTTTGAAAACTCAAGATTGAGTTTCAGGCAGGAAATAAAATCGTTATACGCGGCATAGTCGCGCGTCATTGGGCCTCTGACAACAATCCCGGACCGTACCTTTTCGAGTAAATCTTTCGCGAACTTACTGCCTAATTTCGAATAGTAAGAAAGATCCTTTTCAATGCGTATTAAGTCGATGGGGGCATAGAAAAGTTCGAAGGTTGGAGACACATTCAGGTAGATGCCATTCTTTAGAAGATTAGCGTTTCCTGAAACTGGTCGACCGTCTTGGTAGGCTATTTTTACATTTTTCACGAATTCTCGATACTCTCTCGACGGAACGGGCTGAGAAGCAAGAACGTGATTCGTGACGACATCAAATGTACGCTTTATCTGAAGATATGCAAACCTGCTAAGAATTAGTCCGTCGTCGATGGGGAAGTTGCGCGCTGATAGCCACTCGTGAAGCGCGAGGTACATTCCCTGTAGGTCAACAAGGACTAGCAATCGATGGGCAACGACTCGCGACCCGGTTTGACTTATCGCGCGCTGCGCAAAGTCGATCTGAGCTTCAATTTGCTCCCTTAGTTTTTTTTCCGAAGCCGCTTGTTCTGCGAAGAATTTTTGTCGGTGTGGTTTGCGCTCTGAATCCATTCCTACTGCACCTCCGGATAGTTTTTACGAGATTAGGGTCATCGTACTTTCCGTGAAAAAAATGGCGGTAGCATACCGCAGAGCCGCCTGTAGCAGGGCTTTCCGGCGCAATGCATCACGTGCCGCCGGAGTGTTTGTAAGGTCTTGATAGATAAGCCCTTTCCTGTACATACCGCCAGAAAATGAAGGAAAGTATGATGACCCCAGTTTAGGCACTTTGCAGCGTCAGCGCCCGGCTGGTCTTATGAATAATCTCCAAGCCCAAATCGAGAGCGCGCCCAAAAACGCATTCCTCCTCAACGAGAATCAGCCGTGTTTGACGGTCGGCAGACGTTGCTGCGGGCGGATAGAATTTGCCAAGCGCGCTACATGTACGGTCCCTTTCGTCCTCTGAGACATAACAAGGACGCCAGAGAAGCCGGACTCTGAATTTCGCGGCGCTATCGCTGCCCGGATTGAGATACCTGTATTGCAAGTATAATGGCCATCGATAGTCCACTTGCGCCGGAGGATGATCAAGGGGTAGGCGGTAGCTCGCCCAAACTCTGCCATACTCGTAAGCATCCTCATCGTTTTCCAAATCCGGAACACTTTCGGTGAGACTTGCGCGCAGCAGTTGCAACGGAGTCAATTGGAGCATGAGGTCGATCGCTGACTCATACTGGCGGTAGAACTTGACGAGTTGGCCATCGATATCGTCAGGTTTCATCATAGACGGCACCCAAGAGTCCGGGTGACTGAATTCTTTACTGATGCGGTCGAACACTTTGGCAACTTGAGGGAACCGGATAGCAAGATCCTGGGCGAGCCGCGTCATCGCTTGCATCGACTCCGATTCCCACCCCGTCTGTCGACGGCAATACGAAAGTAGTAGTGCAGCACTTTGATTACCTCGCTGTACCGCTACTTCTGCGCGTTGTGCGGCGGGTCGAAGCCATTCGTAGTTCAGGCGTATCCAGCGCCCATCGATACCAGTACCATTCCCAGCGGCATCATCACCAACCGCAGCATCTCGGTCCATCGCGACGAAAGCGACATGAAAATTGCTGAAAGCACGTTTTCCCAGTAGGGTTTTCTGCATACCCTCCAGATAGCCCTCGAGTTGGCCAGCTCCAAATCGAGCTCCCGCTTTGTTCTCAATGACGAGAATGAACTCGTTATCCGGATCGATAACCAACATGTCCAGACGTCTTGCATTCTTCTCGTCAGGTGCCTTGGGAAGCGCGTATTCGCGATAGCAGAAGGCGGTTGCAAAGCTGCTAGCCATAACGCGGGTTGGTGGCCATGCACGGACGAAGTCGCGGCTCAAGCCTCGCCCGCTAAGCCTGTCCCCGGCTTCGTGCTCCGAGGAACTCCGGTACAAGGCCAGAAGGAAATCTTTCAGGATCGCATCACCCTGTCCGTGTCCCTCTCGAGCATTGAAGCACCATTCCATCAAATCCGAGTGCTGATTTTCTCGCGGAGTCAGGAGATCGAGTAGATCGTCGGTGCTCTTCGCGAGTTCGAGCAGTTCAACAAGCGTAGGATCGGAACAAAATTTATTCAGTTCTTGCATCATGGATTGTGTCGCGTGGCTCTTCGCGTTTCGGCAGGATCTTGCCGTCGGCTTGCCCTGGACCTCGCCGGGCATCTGTTTCAGGATTTCTCGGACTCCGGCTGGTGCGGGAATATCGAATGACGGCACCAAGGCAGGGCTTTGGCGCGCGACCGGAAAGACGCCCGCCGCGCTACTTTCAGGGACGTGGCCAGACCTTCAATGCCTTCAGGAACATATGATCGCCACGCGCGCGGATCTCATCATCGTCCCATTTGGTGACACTGCTGTGCTGGAAGTATGCATTGAGAAGTAACAGGCTTTGCAGGAACTTCGTACGCTTGCCTTCAACCAGTGTGTTTGAGTCTTCGAAATCCTCGAACGGCCCATTGCTGACCGAACTGTTCAAGGATTGCGTCAGCAGCGTGAGGTTGCCGAAAGTCTGCACAGCCGTGGTTCTGGCCGAGATCGCATTGAGATCATCTTCCGGCAGCATGAAGTGCAAGCTCTTTTGCCAGGACTGCGGCATGACATGTTCCACGGTGAGCGTCTCAACTTCCTGAACCCCCTTGTACTCCTGCCGCGAGGACCGGGATGCGAGTTCCAGCGCGCGCAGGATAGCGCAGACCTTCCGGGGGCGGAGCAGTTCATACACCGGTCGGGTCTTCCAGGCCTGCCGGAACTCGTCATCTGTCGGCCAACATTGGCTATGGCCGTCGAGGCCAAGGAGGTACTTACGCAGTGCTGTCGCCGGGGACGAAGAATCGGCAACCTCGCCCAACAACCGGAGAAAGATCCGGTTATAAGCCTTGGTGGTATAGCCGCACACCGTTCGACGGGTAATGTACGAAGCCAGATCGCCCAGCGCCAGGCGGAGTTCGGCGCTGTCCGGCGCATAGCGATCGCGCAGCGCAAGATATACGGGCGTCAACGTGCTGACATCGAGAATCCTGACCAATTTTGCAAATTCCGCCACGTGGTCATCCCCGACTGGCGAAATGAACTCGCGGAAGTGCTGGCTGCTCTTTCCGAGGCGGTCGAGTTCTAGGTCAATATCTCGCGGGGCGCCATCCCACCATTCCTTGAAGGACTGAAAGACATGGCTGACCTTGGTCTCCTCGCGACGCCGCAACACCGTGTAGTGGAAAAAGAACAGGTCGATGCGTGGGTGCGTCAGGCGGCCTTGTCGCTCTTTCTCGCGCCAGTAGCGGTTGGCGGAGACAGTCTGGTCCCGATCGTACTGTTCGTCGAAGTCGCGCCATCGCGTCTCATAAAGGGTCGTCACGTCCTGGCCACGTCGCGCGGCGTCCAGGAACACGAAGTTCCGAATCAGATCGGAGGCGAGCAGCGGCTCCCCACGTGCGTTGAGGGTCTCGAAGATAACTTGTGGGTCGTCCTCGGACTCCAGCGTCAGCGTCATGATCTGCACGTACTCGGACAGCGCCATGTACAACGACTGTGCGCGTTGTGCATCGAGTTCCGCTGTGCCCGCCAGCGACGGCACCGAGTTCTTGTTCCGGATCTCGTGGATCAGCAAATGCGAGTAGGTTTGGTCTGTCTCTTCCGTGACCGGATCGCCGAGCTCGATGCCACGGAAAAAGGCCAAGCAAGCGTGATAGAGATAAATGAAGCTTTGGACCATCAGCGGCCGCTCGAAACGTTGCCGGCCCTCCTTGGCTGGATACTTCCGGCAGATCGCCTCGACATCCGGTGCGCCATTCAATTCACGCATCTCGGCGCGGCCAGCTTGAGTCGGCCACACCTTGTGATGGTCCGTTGCCTCGGTGTATGGACCCGGATTCCGAAGCAGGGTATCGAGCATGCCCGGCACGGGGGAGCCCTTCAACTGCATCGCGGCTAGCCGGAAAGCCAGAAGCAGCAGGTGCAGCGTCGTGGTGCGCTGTTGCCCGTCGATGACTTCGAACGTCGGTGCGCGGCCGAATGTTCCTGGAACGGGGGTTAGTACGACAGAGCCGAGAAAGTGCTTCTGAAGCGGCTTCAGGGCATGCGCCGATGCCTTCTTGCTCTCCAACTCGTATTCAATGTACTTGAGGGCGCGATCTTCAATGTCTGCCCAGAGCGGGGCAACCTGCTTTTCCAGAGTCCATACGTATCCCCGCTGAAATACCGGGATCAGATACTGGGCCGGCGCGATGAACAAGCGTGTTACAGAAGTCTTCTCGGGACGCACAAGTCTTCCTGTTTGGTGTGATAAGTCATGCCGGCGGACCGGTTTCCACGGATGTATGTCAATGTCGGGGTTGCCGTGCCACCGCTACAGCCTCTGCAGCAGCACCCCAGCTGCTCGCTCGGATACCACGATCACGAGCTTCATCGTGGCCCGTGTGGCACCGACAAATAGCCTGCGGATTTCGCGCTCGCCCAACTCCTCGAAATCTACCTCGGCGAGCACTACGGCCGGGGCGGACTGACCCTTGAAACGGTGGACTGTTTCGGCCAGCACGTCGCCATCTAAGTAGACCGGACGGCCTTGGGCGTCGTAGTTTCCGCTGAACGTCCGCAGTAGGTGAGGGCCGAGTTGGTTGAAACCGAGCAGGTGCGAGCTCTCCCGGCCACGGAAGCTCAACAGCACCACGTCGCTTTTGCGGAATCCTGCTGCGTAGCACTGCTTGATCGCGGCTTTGGCGTGCTCGCGCAACTGCGCCGCATCCTGGTAGACGAAGAACTCGACCGCGGCGCCGGCCACCGGGGCGCTCGCTTCGATCTGCACGCCATCGGGCACGATCGCCTGCAGCAGCCGCACCACGGGTCGGGGGCTCCGAAAGTTGTTGGTGGCTCGCAGGCGTACCCAGCCGGGGAGCGCGATGGGCGGGTGGCCATAGAGATTCTGCAATGGATCCTCGAGCCAGAGTACGCGTGCATCGGCGGCGGCGTGCCGTAGGACGAGGTCGCGCCAGTCCGACGCGAAATCCTGCCCTTCGTCGACAATGATTGTGTCGAAGACAAATGCAGGCGGCACGGCCAGCGCCGCGGCGTCGGCCACCAATTTTCCGAAGGGGTCTGGCTTTGTGAAATTCGGCACCGCGCCAGCGTGCCGGAGCATCTGGTCGCATAGCATGTGGAACGTGCAGATGTTGCCCCCCTCGGGAGCGATGGCCGCGAAATGGTCGGCAAGAGGGCGGTTGAAGCAAACATAGAGCGGCCGCCGGCCTTGCTCGATAGTCGACCGGAATTCGGCCAGCGCCAGTTGGGTTTTGCCCGACCCAGCAGTGCCTGTTACGCGCAGGCGGAAAGGTTCGACACCGATCTGGCGGGCCCAGTGGGCCAGGCCGCCTGATACCCGTGTCACTGCGGCGCGCCCCTGCCCGATCAGCGCGCTGACATCGATTTCCAGCTGAATGATGTCGCGAAGGAAGCGGTCGACACGGGTGGCGAGCGGGTTCTCGTCGCCAGGCGGCAAGATCTGTCCAATGACTTCGCACAGCGCGTCGCGACGGCCGGCGTCGACAATCCGGTGCGGAGACAGTCCTGCCGTCACCGGCGAGCGCACGTGGTGGTCGGGACAGAACAGCAGATGCTCGATCACCAGCGGCTGCCCGCCGAGCGCCTTGGCCAGCTTGGTGCGCAAGCCATCGGCCGTCCTGCCCATCTGGGCGGGTACCGACTTTATCTTCCCAACGTAGTTCTTGGCCAGGCCATCCTCGGTCTCCAGCAGGAAGCCACACTTCTGCTCAATCAGCATCAAGTGTCCGGCACGATTCACGATGACGAAGTCGATTTCGCCGTAGATTGCGTGGGAACGCTCCACGTTCGTCCAGTGGACCGCGTGGTAGACGGTGTAGTCATCGGGCAGGCCCGCCGCCAGCGCCGCCAGTGTTTCGAATTCGCGCTGCAGCGCGCCATCGGCTTCCATGGTTTCCCAACCGTCGGGCACAACGCGCGCCATATCGGATATCTCTCGTCCACGTGGAGTCGGGAGCATACCTGAGAGCCGAACCCGCGGCCATGCTCGCCGTTCCGTAACGCGCCGTCACCCTACTTTCGCGGGGTTCAGTGCCGCTAGGCGGGACACCGATTTGCAATGCCGAACGGGATATGCCCCATTGGGATATTGTCGGTCTCCGAGCGCAGGTGACCAATCTGCTCGTCGAAGTAGATGTAGGGCTGCAGCACATCAAGGATCCGGGCCTTCTCCCTCCGAGCAGGAACGCCTGGTCGGGCGTGACACCCCAGTTCTTCAGCGTGGTCACCATCCGTTCGTGTGCTAGCGCATTTCGCGCCGTGACGGTCGCCATGCGCGAGATCTTTCGGTAGCTCGGGTTTCCGTGCTCTGCGTCAGGCGCGCCACTGACATGCCGGGACGCAGTGTCGACTCGATCAGCGCACGTTTTACCCTTCTCGTCGTACGGTCGCCGGCCTTCGCGGCTACGCGAAACGACCTGCAACTCTGAGTCACGCTCTGGCATAGGTGTCCACCTCCAATTGGTGGACAGTAAGCGGCCAGCGAACCCGTCTTGACGTTGATGATTGCAGCGGCTAGGTGGCGCTTGTTGCCGGCTTCCAGCGATGTGGTAGCAATTCGGCGATGTTGCTGGCGCGGTGGGTTGGCAGTCGTGTGATCACGTCTTTCAGGTAGGCGTATGGATCGTGACCATTGAGCTGCGCTGACCGAATCAAACTCATGATTGCCGCCGCACGCTGTCCGGCACGCAAGGAGCCGGCGAACAACCAGTTGGCCCTGCCAACGGCCCAGGGGCGGATCTGATTCTCGACCCAGTTGTTGTCCACGGGCACGTCCCCGTCTTCAAGATAGCGCGTTAGTGCTTCCCATCGTTTAAGGCTGTAGTCGAGCGCCTTCGCAATCGCGGAGCCTTCCGGAACGAGCTTGCGCTGGCCGGTCATCCATGTGTGCAGCGCCTCGGCCACCGGTTTGGCGCGCAACTGACGAAGCGCGCGTCGTTTGTCGGGCGTCAGATCAACTGCCTCTCGCTCGACGTCGTAAAGCGCGGCGAAGAACTTCAAGGCCTGCTCGGCGATCTGGCTTTTGTTGCTGGCATGGAGGTCGAAGAACTTTCGACGCGCGTGCGCTGCACATCCGATTTCGGTGATGCCTTGCTGGAATCCGGCCTTGTACCCGCCGTAGTCATCGCACACAAGCTTGCCCTGCCAGTCACCCAGGAAGGTGCGAGCATGCTCGCCGGCGCGGCTATCGGCGAAGTCATAGACGACGGCCCGCAAGTCTGCGAATTGCGTCGCGGTATACGCCCACAGGTAGGCGCGATGTGTCTTCCCCTTCCCGGGACTAAGCATCTGCACCGGCGTCTCATCGGCATGCAGCACGCCCTGCTGCAAGATTTCCTGATGCAGAGCGTCGACCAGCGGCTGCAACTGCACGCCGCATACGCCTACCCAGGCTCCGAGCGTCGACCGCGGGATAGCCAGACCGGCGCGCGCAAAGATACGCTCCTGCCGGTACAGTGGCAGGTGGTCTCCATATTTGGAGACCAGCGTATGGGCCAGCAGGCCGGCGGTAGGAATGCCCTTGTCGATGACGTGCGGCGGCACCGGTGCCTGGATAAGCGTCTCGCACGTCTTGCAGGCCCACTTTCCGCGGATATGCCGTTCGACCGTGAACACACCTGGCGTATAGTCCAGCTTCTCGCTGACGTCCTCGCCGACACGAACTCGCTGACAGCCGCATTGGCACGTCACATCATCTGGCTCATGATGAATGTCGGTGCGCGGCAACTGCGGCGGCAACGGCGCCCGTTTCGGCTGCTGGCGTTGCTTTTGCTCAGGTGTATTTGATTGGAGCTGTTCGAGCTCCGTTTCGATCGCGGCCAGATCCGCGTCAATGGTCTCATCAAGCAGGCTCGCCTGCTCGGCATTGAGTTGCTCACTGCGCTTACCGAATTTCAAGCGCTTGAGTATCGAGATCTCATGCGTGAGCTGGTCGATACGCGTCTGGCGGTAACGCAACTCACGATCTTTCTCACCAACCTGAGCGATCAACTCGGCAGCCAGTGTCCGAAGCTGCTCCGGGCTGAGGTCGTTGAGGTCTGTTGGCGAGTCCATACGGCCAGTTTGCCAGAACCAAAGCCGCCACGGAATCGAAACTGTTTACGTCCTCGCGCGCTCCATTACACCACGCAGATCGCGTGATCGCGGGTCAATGTCTGCCACGGCAGGCCCGTGACAAGCGCCCGAAGTTGTTCAGGATTCAGCGCTACTGCGATCGCCGTCTGACCATTCGTCCATACGAATCGACCCTTGTTCAGGCGACGCGCGGCCAACCAGATTCCGAAACCGTCGTACACCAGCACCTTCATCCGCGTTGAGTTCTTGTTTGCAAACAGGTAGGCATGGTGAGGACGCGCTGCTCCGAACACTTTCACTACGCGGGCCAGGATCGTATCGGTGCCTGCGCGCATATCCAGTGGTTCCGTCGCCAGCCAAATTGCGTCGATCCGGATCACCGAAGCCACCCTTGCAGCCACAGTGCACAATCGCTCGCGGCCGATAGCGGCCAGCGGACGGTAACCGTCGCCGCACCTCGGCGCACTTCGATCTGGATCTCCGCAGGACCGGGCGCGACGCCCGCTGTCTCCAATTGCAACGGCACAAACTCCACTGGCGGCGTCCCCATCTGCTTCCGGGCTTCCTCTGCCGCATCCAACTCCTCCTGCGTAGCGACCCAGCTCCGCACCATGTTCGCATTCAGGCGGTAGTGCAGCGCCACCGCCGCAATCGACACGTTTGGCTGCATCGCCGCACGCACCACTTGCGCCTTGAATTCCTTGCTATGTCGTCGACGTCGCGCCGGCTGCACTACATCCTGTACTACCTCGGCCTCTTCCATCGTGTACATGTGTCCATGCCAAAATTAGATGGACACGATCCTCGCCCTCAATATTCCCCCGATCAAGGCGTGTTCGCTGGGCGCTTACGGTAGGGCGTCAATGAAGGACTGCTTACGGTCGCAAACCGACCTCGCCGACTTTCATCGTCGCTCAACCTACCGAACAAGGTGCAATATGAAGCCTACTCCTTGCCTCATGGTAACGATCAACGTACGGCCAAACCGACCGGAAATCAAGCCCACGACTCGGCCGTCACACAAAGTGCGGGAGACCCCTACTCTTACCACACTTCACGGGCAACCGATGAACTGATGGCTGAACAGGCGCGCCACCGCCGGGCCCAAGGGGACTGGCCTGACTCCTGCACTGGTTTTCTGCAAATCGCTCTGACGAAGTGAAAAGGAGAACGAGTCAGCGAAGTCGAATTGGCAAAGATCGCTATCTTCAATCGCGCGTCTGGGCACGTGCCATGCTAAATACCGCAAAAGGCAATTTACATCCGACGAACTAGACAGGTTGGTGAATGTCTACTCGGACCGATCGCACAGAAGCCCCGCTCCACCTGGAGCCACTGCGCAAGCCTTCGCGGCGTGCAAGTGCGATCATGTCCGTTGATACTATGCCCGCTCTAACGCTGGTTCAATGGGAGACGGTCTGAGGCAGCATACCGTCTGGTCCAAGGGTACCGTTTCAAGGAGTTGCCAGCGTTTCCCGCAAAGCCTCATTCGCTGTGCGTGGTTACCTTCGATACCCGAGGACGGGGTCCCGGTGTAGTTTTTTCGGTGCTCGGCGGCACAAGCAGTTGCTTATAGATCTTGGCAAAACCCTCGATGTCTTCGACGAGTGCTTGCCGCGCTGCCTCACCATCACGCCGGGCCAGCGCTGCACAAATCCGATCGTGCTGTCCAGCACCGAAATCGTGGTCTCGCATGGTTGGGTTGGCAGCCATTGCATTCTCGATGGTCGCCAAATAGGGGCCACTCTGTTGCCAGAGGTTTTCGATGATCTGCAACAGAGTCTCAGAGTGTGCAGCCCGATAGATACTGAAATGGAATTCCTGGTTGGCCTGCATGATCGCCACATGATCATGCTGCTGGGCGGCTTTCTCCAAGCGCTCGTTTGCCGCCTGGACTTCGCTTAGAGCAGCGTCGTCGAGCCGAATAGCCGCCAGATATGCCGCATACCCCTCTGCAGCGACCCGAGCTTCGATTAACGCCTCGTACTGCCTAATCGTCATAAACGGTACTCGAACCTGCCGGTTCGGCAAGGTCTCCAGTACGCCCTCGTTTACCAGCCTTCCCACGACATCACGCACGGGCATCATGCTTACGCCCAGCATGGCGGCGAGCCCACGCAGGCTCAATGGCTGCCCCATCTCGAACTGTCCTTGCCTCAGGGCTTGGCTCAGTTGCGCATAAACCTTGTCATAAAGGGTCTCTCTCTCGATCGGAGCCAGCCCCCCTCCAGGTGGTGTCGCGGATACGGTACTCAGACGAGCGGGTTGAAGTTCCGCTTCTTCTGGCTGGTGTTTAATGGCTTTCATATTGCGCTGTTATGGCTGAATCTTCGGTAATATTATATGAGATATGTTATCACACCGCGGCGCTTGGCCGATTCGCCAGCTAGCTCCCGCCGTTCCAGCTCGGAAAAAAACCTCCAGGCCGGACTATCGCCAACCGGCGCAGGAGGCTAACACCCATTACATCAGAGCAGTTGCGAGGCCTCCTAAATCACGTTTCGGAATTTTCGATTTCCTGGAGGGAAGACTCCAGCACAGAAAGGAACACGTCGGCGTGCTCCCGCCGGAACACCAGCTGCGGACGTAGCTTTAGTACATTGCCGCCCGGCCCAGTCGCACTGATGAGGATCCGCTTTTTCCTCATCAAATTGACCAGCTGCTCTGCACCCGCCGTAAGTGGCGTCTTGCTCTCCCGGTCGCGGACCAGATCGACGCCGATAAAAAAACCAGCGCCGCGGATATCTCCAATTAGCGCTGAGCGCTGCGCCATGTCATCAAGTCCGGTGCGCAGGTAGCGGCCGACCTCCGTCACGTTTTCAAGCAGGCCCTCGTCACGGATCACGTCGAGTACAGCCAGGCCGACGGCGCTGGCCACCGGGTTACCCCCGAAAGTGTTGAAATAGCGGCTGCTGTCGGCAAAGGCATTAATCAGCGCTGGCTTGGCCACGACGCCGGCGACAGGGTAGCCATTGCCCATAGGCTTGCCAAGGGAAACGATATCAGGCACTAGCTGGTGCCTCTCGAATCCCCACATGTGGGTGCCGGTGCGGCCGAAGCCTGCCTGCACTTCGTCGGCGATGAACACACCACCGGCGTCGCGGATCGCTTGTACCGCTTCCTGCAGGAAGCCCGGCGGATCCGAGAAAACACCATCGCTGCTGAAGATAGTGTCGACGATCAACGCGGCCGGTTTGACACCGTGACGCTTCATGTCGGCGATCGCCTCTCGCACGCCTTCCGCGAAGCGGCGGCCGACGTCGGGACCACCTCGGTACCCATCCGGCGCCGGCACGGCCCGGACATGCTGGCCAAGGGGTACACCATCGCCGAATGAGGGCGAGATTTCGGCAACGGCCGAGGTGACGCCGTGGTAGGCAAGACGCGTGACGATGATGCCGGTCCCGCCGGTTGCCGCACGTGCGATGCGCATGGCCAAGTCGTTGGCTTCACTGCCCGTGCACGTTAGCATGGCATTGGACAGCGCGGCGGGGAAGTGAGCGAGCAGCCGCTCCACGTACTCGAGCACGGTGTCCTCAATGTAGCGCGTGTGCGTATTGAGGGTCCCGGCCTGCCGCGCAAGCGCGGCGACAACACGGGGATGGCAATGGCCGAGCGATGCGACGTTGTTGTAGACATCGAGGTAGTTGTTGCCCTCGGTGTCCTGGATCCACACACCTTCCGCCCGAGCTACGTGGACGGGACGGTCATAGAAGAGCCGGTAGGCCGGCCCCAGCGTTTGCGCACGGCGCTGAATGAGAGTCGAAGCTGCAGGTTCCATGGGAAGTCTAGTTGGCTTGAGGGGTCGGGAGCAGGCAGGCGCTGCGGAAGAATTCCTGCCCCTCCTGGAACGTGATGCCAGAAAGCTGGCGCAGGCCATCCCATGCGCGGCCGTTGTTGCGCAGGATGTAGGTGCTGTTCTCCGGGTGAAGCGCCGCGCGCCATCCAGTGATGGCGACTGTCATGACAAGCCGAGCAGTGATCAGAGGGAACAGCAAGTCCACCTCGTTTGGTTCGAGCGGCGTAACAGCGTGATACGCGGCGACATACTCTGCGGCCCACGCCAATGGATGAGCGCCACCGGCGGGCACGAAGTAGGAAGCGGCAATCGCCACGTCGTTAAGCAGAGGCGCCTTGACCACGTCGCCAAAATCCAGAATGCCGGTCACAGACCCACTGTGTGGGTCCACAAGGATGTTGTACGGATTGAGGTCGTTGTGAATGAGCTGCTGGCGCAGCGACTGCACTCCGCGCGCGGCGTGCCGGTCATAGTCGTCGAGAAACATCTCGGCCAGACGACGGTCCTGTGCGCTCGCGATATGCCCAAGCAGTGGACGCATCTTGCCCATCTGCTTAAGGTCCCACAACAGCTCGTGGTCTGCCGCGGGATGATCGAGCCCACGCAAGGCGCGGTCGAGCCTCGCGTGTATAGTGCCAATCGATTCGCGATGGCGGGCATCTGGAGCCTGCGTATGCAGCGGCGTGCCTTCCAGATAGGTGAACAGGCGAACCACCGCGGTGTTGTGGCTGTCGATCTTCTGCAAGCTGGAGTCACCGGCCGTCTGGCTTGGCACCAACGCTTGCACGGGCAAGTTCGGATCGACCTGCGCGATATGCCTGAACACCATGGTCTGCATTTCCGTCACCGCGCGCGGCTCAGACGGATGCGTCACCTTCAGCACATAGCGACGGCCATCACGGGCGGTAATGCGAAAATTCTGGTCGCGTTCCCCGGTCAGTCGCGCGAGCCCATCGGGCTGGATGCCATAGAGTTCGCGAACGAGCGAATCCACGGACTCCAGTGGCACAGGCGATATCGCCTGGGTGAAGATGTCGCCGACGGCGTTGTCGTTCGTCATGGATACAGTCATGACCGCTGGTCCTTGCGTGTGCCAGAGCTGGCCGTTTCATCGACTTCGACGCCATAGACGGCAAGCGCACGCTCCGGTGTAATCCATCCTTCGCGCACATCGCTCACCACTGCATCGAGCGCTCGCGCCGTGGGGGCGCCGTAGCCTCCGCCACCGGCGCAAATCGACCGTACGAATTCATGCGGGCGCAGTTCAACGTTCCCGGCGGTGGGGATCGCCACCTCGCTGCCGTCGGCCAGCAACTTAACCTGGTGGCTGCCACCACCGGGCATACCGCCGCGGGCACCCTCCGGCAGGTTGATGGCGCCGTCGCACACATAAGCCACTGTCATGCTGCCCGAGAGCGGGCCGAATTCCAGGCGCAAGCTCGAGGCGCCGCGGAACTGCCCGGCGCCCTCGGTATCGGCGAGGAAACGGCGTTCGCGGACAAAGATGGGCATGCGCAACTCGTCCAGCTCAATGCTATCCAACAGGCATTGACCGCCATTGCCAGCGTGCAGCATAAGCTGCCACGCGTCCGCGCGCGGGCCCGCGCCACCGCCAGTGAAGCCAAGGAAGACTTGGTTCACGTAGTGTTCGCCTGTCTCGCCGCGCACACCCGAGATCACGCCCACCGACGGCGGCTGGAATGGGCCGCACTCGGCAGCGCCAATATGCTCCGAGATGTCGGCCATTGCCCGCTGCACCGGGCTGGTGACACGGTCTGCCAAATTTGTAGTGGCAACCGAGCATGAAGTGGGATGGCGCGGAATACCAACCACGCAGCCTTCGCGCAGCTTAACCGAGATGCGTCGGAAGGCACCGGCATTCTTGGGTACTGTAGCGTCGATGCTATTAAATACGCCGATCATTGCCGCAGTGCGCGCGCATGATTCCGAGAGGTTCAGCCCACAGGGATAGCAATCGTCGTTGTCGGTTAGGTCGACGCTAATGAGCGCGGCTGCCGGGTCGATGTCGACTGTGACCTTGACAGTGATTCCGTCGACCGGTGTGCCCGGAATCGGGTCATGGGTCGAAGTGCGTACCGATCGGCCGGCCGGCAGTGCCCGCAGCGCGGCAATCATGCGCTCTTCGCTGTAGTCTAGAAACTGCTGCGTGTTTTCTTCCAACTCGTCCCAGCCAATCTCAGCGGCCAGTGCGAGCAGTTCCTTTTCGCCGATTCGCGCCGCGCCGAGCATGGCGAGAAAGTCGCCGCGCCACTGCTCCGGAACGCGAATTCGCATTTCACACATGCGCACCAGATCGGTGTTGAGTTGGTAGTCGCTCTGCACCCGTACACAAGGGAAGATCAGTGCGCCTTCTTCATACACGTCGCGCGCGGTGCCCATGTAGGTGGTCGGCTGCGAATTGCCACAGTCGGCCTGGTGAGCCTTGGTAACGACCGTGAAGCGATGCTTGCCTTGGGTATCAAAGACAGGTACCAGGAGCGTGTGGTCCGCGGGGTGCGAGCAGCCGTGGTAGGGGGAGTTATGCAGGAATGCATCCCCGGGACGCATGTCCGGATGGAACTGCTTCATCGAGGCCGCCATCAGGTCCGGGCCGGAAAGCACGTGGATCGGCAGGCTTTCTGCGGCGGCGACTAGTTCATCGTTGGCCGAAACGATGCAACAAGAAAAGTCGCGCGCGATGTTAAGCACACCCGAGCGCCCGGTGCGCGCAAGGGTGTTTGCCATCTTGCGGGAAATACCCTGCATGCGGTTGTTGATCAGCGCCAGCTTGACGCCATCGCGCTTAGACCGGCTCGCAGCTGTGCGCGGATTGGTTGCGTTGTAATCGTTGCTCATCTCAATTTCCCACGGTGATGGACAGGCTGCCCGCCGCCGTACGGGTGGCTTCGCTCTGCGGTGGCAGGACGACGGTCGTGAAGGCCGACTCGACGATGGCGGGGCCGCTGACCTGGCTGCCCGGCGCAATGGCATCAAAGCGATAGACAGCGGCGTCGACATAGCCGGTCTCCGCAAAGTACGCACGGCGGCGGCTCGGAGCCGACCCGGAGGTTTGCGACATACCGCCGCCCAATTGCGGATCGCTCTCGCCGCGGATACGCCCCGATACCGTCGCGCACCAGCTTACGATTTCCACCGGCGCCTGTTCGTCGCGAATGCTGAACAGTTCCTCGTGGGCCTGGTGGAACGCGCGTTCGATCGCGGCGATGTCATCCGCACCTGCGAAGTGCTGCACCTCCAGCGGGACCTCGATTTCCCACACTTGATCGGGATAGCGTGCTTCGATCAATAGTTCGATAGTGCCGTCAATGCCGGCGTGTTGCAGAAACTGATGGCACTCAGCGATTAGGCCTTTCAGCACCGCGTTAGCCGCGTCCCTGTCGAAGCGGTCCGTGCGTGCAAAATGCGTACGACGGTACTGTGCAGTCAGGTCCGACATCAGCGCACCGCACGCGGACAGTGCAGCACCGAGTTCGGGAATCAGCAGGCGCTTGACGCCAAGACGCCGGGCAATCCACGCTGAGTTAAGGCCCGCAGCGCCGCCACCGCCAATCAGCACAGCCTCGGTAGGATCCACACCTTGGTTGACGGTGATGTCCTCGATAGCCTGAACCATGTTTTCGGTCGCGATTTGCAGGATGGCCGTAGCGGCTTCCTCCACCGATCGGCCGAGCGGCTTCGCCACGGTTTCCTCGATAGCGGCGATTGACGCCGCGATGTCAAGTTTGCGGCGCCCGCCAAGGAAGAAGTCAGGATCCAGATAGCCGAGCGCGACGCAGGCATCGGTCACCGTAGCGCCCTTTCCGCCGTTTCCATAGGCTGCAGGGCCGGGTTCCGCACCTGCGCTCAAGGGACCTACGTGCAGCATGCCGCCACCGTCGACCCAGGCGATAGAGCCTCCGCCGGCACCGACGCTCTTGATGTCGATGGATGGGAAGCCAGTAATATGCGAGCCGCTGGGCGAATCGATACTCGTCTCGCGCGAGACAGGAATGCGCCCGCGGCGCACCAGGCTCACGTCATAAGTGGTGCCGCCGGTATCGGCCACGATGGCAAAATCGCTTGATTCGTCCACGAGGGCGAAGTGACGGCCGGAAACGGGTGCCATTGCCGGTCCGGAATTCAGCATCTGGATGGGCATCTGCGCGGCGTCGCCGATATCGAGAAGGCCTCCGCGCGAAGTCACCACCAGCAAACGACCTTTCAAGCCGGCATCGCGCAGGTAGCCCCGCAGCCCTTCGAGGTGCTGCGTCATCGCCGGTCGCAGAGAGGCGTCGATGGCGGCAGCCGAAGCGCGGCGGTATTCACGAATGGTGGGCGAAACCTCGCTCGACAGCGAGACGGGAACGCCGGGCAGGCATTCGGCCAGCAAGTCTCTGAGGCGTCGCTCATGCACCGGGTTGACATTGGACCAGAGTAGGCAGACCGCGACCGCCTGGACATCCGCCTGTTTCAGCTCTTCAGCGATCTCACGCACGCGCGATTCATCGAGGGCGTGCATCACCGAGCCGTCGGCCAAGACGCGCTCTGGAACTTCCCACGTTAAGGAGCGGGGAATATAGGGAGGCGGTGTCGGGATGGAATAGTCAAACACATCCGAACGGCCGCCCTCCCGCAGCACTAGGATGTCCGGGTGGCCTTCGGTGGTCAGAAAGGCCGTCCGTGCGGTACGACCGGTGACTACAGCGTTCAGCGCGTGCGTGGTGCCGTAGATGAACATGCTGGTCTTCCCCAGCAATTCCGCGACTGTCAGGCCCATGTCTTGACCGGCCAACTCCAGTGCAGCGCGCACTCCTTCCAGGGGGCGGCCGACCGTCGTCGACGCCTTAGCCATCCTCAACAGGCCATCGTCATCTTCGACGATCAGATCTGTAAACGTGCCTCCGGTATCTACCGCGATTCGCATGATGTATCCACCTCTAGTTCCTCCAACAAAGCCGCTTCCGGCACCCTCACACAGTCAAATACTCGTTGCGCTGTGATAACATATAGCATATGATAGCTAACAAATAACGGTCACGCAACAAGAAAGAGTGCTGCAAAAATTGAACTGCCGCTGCTCTTGAAGCGCGAACTGCCGGTGCCGCGAACCCATCTATCTGACACTTCCGTGACTGGAGTGCCGGACGGACGGCGCGATGGCCATGAACCATAGAACCCGCGACTGCTGCGGATGGTTCTCTGGATTCCGAATTACCTTTTTTTCACAAGGAGTTGTTCATGAAACTAAGCGGAAAGGTTGCTCTGGTGATCGGCGGTTCTCAAGGCATCGGTGAGGCGGTGGCCCGCCAGATGTCCGCCGAAGGTGCGGAAGTCGCGGTGGTGGCCTCGGGAAGCCAAGCAAAGGCAGACGCGGTAGCCGCCCAGCTGGAGAGCACGGGCGCGAAGGCACGCGGCTATGTGGCCGATGTCCGCAATGCGCAGGAAGTTGAGGCTATGGTGAAGTCCGTGGCCGCTGACTTTGGCCGTATTGACATCTTGGTGAACTGCGCAGGTGTTTTCTTCCCGACCCCGATCGGCAACACGGCCCCAGATGATTTCAGCCGTATGGTCGACATCAACCTGAAAGGCACGTGGAACTCGATTGGCGCCGTCGCGCCGATCATGAAGGAACAGCGCTACGGCAAGATCGTGAACATCGCATCGGTCTGCGGTGTGATGGGCTTCGGCTCGTTCGCTGCCTATTGCGCCACCAAGGCTGCCATCATTATGTTGACCAAGACCCTGGTGTTCGAACTGGCCTCGCACGGCATCAACGTCAACGCCATCGGCCCCGGCAATACCGCGACACCGATCAACGAGTACATCCGCACCGACCCCGCCTACAAGGACGTGCTCGCTGAAATCGTGGCTAGCACGCCGAGCGGAAAGGCGTACTCCGACGCAGAAGACATCGCTCAGATCGCCGTTTTCCTGGCGTCGGACGCAGCACGCGCGATGCACGGCAGCTTTGTGCTTGCAGATGAAGGCTATTCGGCCGGCGCCGACTTTTCCACCAAGGACTAATCCGTAGTTCTCGACTCGCCTAGCGGATCAGCGGGTGACGCTTGCGCAGGACGTGCGGCCGCATCGAGGCTATCGTAAGGACAGCTGACCTCCATGTGGCAATTGATCCCTCCAGGTTCTGTCAGCGACGCACGATCAATAAGGCAGGGCACCCAGATCGGGAAGATCGTATTCCCGCACACAAAGCAGGATTCCCCGATGGGGCCCTCTGGCCCCATCGGGCTGCTCCTTTCTTTTTCCTGAAACATGCATATCGAAGACAACCCACTGGTCCGCAACGCCTGCCTCATCAACGGCAAGTGGCTGAAGGCGGAACCCCATGCTTGGCTACCGGTACTCAATCCTGCCACCGGCGAAACCTTGGCCAACGTGCCAATGCTTAGCCACGCGGAAGCTGAAGCCGCCATCGACGCGGCTAGCAAAGCGTTGCCCGCGTGGGCTAGTACCCCAGCCAAGAAACGTGCCGAGGTCTTGATGGCATGGGCCAGGCTGATTCGTGAGCGGACAGAAGATCTGGCCCGCATTCTTACCGCCGAGCAAGGCAAGCCGATCCACGAGGCGCGTTCTGAGATCGCCTACGCCAACAGTTTCGTCGAATGGTTTGCCGAAGAAGCGAAGCGAATTGACGGCGACCTGCTGCAAAGCCCAACCGAAGGGCAGAAACTGCTTGTGCTCAAGCAACCGGTCGGTGTCACCGCAGCCATTACGCCGTGGAACTTCCCAGCCGCGATGGTAACGCGGAAGGTGGCGCCGGCCTTGGCTGCAGGCTGCACCATGATCGTGAAGCCTGCGGGAGAAACGCCACTGACCGCACTAGCGCTGGCGGCGCTGGCTGAGTACGCCGGCATGCCGGCCGGCGTGCTGCAGGTCATCACCGGAAAGGCCAGCGAAATCGGCAGGGCGTTCTGTGAGAGCGAGACGGTGGGCAAGATCAGCTTTACCGGATCGACCGAGATCGGTCGCGTCCTCGCGGCGCAAAGCGCAGCGACCATCAAGAAACTTTCGCTCGAACTGGGGGGCAACGCTCCTGTGCTGGTATTCGACGATGCCGACGTTGACACTGCCGTTCAGGGAATCATGGCCGCGAAATTTCGCAACGCTGGGCAGACCTGCGTGTGCGCCAATCGAATCTACGTGCAGAGTGCCATTTATGACCAAGTCGCAACGCGCTTGGCAGCCGAGATCCGCGCGCTGCGTGTCGGCGACGGTATGGCACATGGGACCAATATCGGGCCGCTGATTAACCACGCGGCGGTCGCCAGAGTGCGTGAGCATATCGCCGACGCGGTCGCTCGCGGAGGATCCATCCTTGCCGGCGGAAAGTTGCATGCCCTCGGCGGCACCTTCTTCGAACCCACTTTAGTGGGCGGTGTAACCGACGACGCGCTGATCGCAAATGAAGAAACCTTCGGCCCCGTCGCGCCACTGATCAAATTCGAGAGCGAAGAGGATGCCCTGCGCATGGCCAACAACAGCATCTTTGGCCTAGCGTCCTATTTCTTCACCCGCGATCACGCTCGCATCTGGCGTGTTATGGAACGCCTGGAAGCCGGGATGGTTGGCGTCAACACTGGGCTGATTTCGAATGAGGTTGGGCCCTTCGGTGGCATCAAACAATCCGGACTGGGGCGGGAAGGTTCGCGCTACGGCATCGAGGAGTATCTGGAGTTGAAGTACGCCTGCATTGCCGTTTGAATCCATAGACCGGCTCACAACGGAATGCCGACCAATCGGTGGGATTAGGACGTAACCGCCGACGGATAAAGCCGAAGGCTAAGGACGCAACATGAAAATGGGCATTACGACGGCCGGACTCAGTGGCACCGGGACGGCTGATGGAGAAGCTCGCGCCGAGGCACTTCTCGCGGAAGCAGTCAGCCTGGTGAGTCGTATCGGCGTGGACGCAGCAAGTACGCAGTTCTGCACAATACCGATGTACAACAGCGGCGAAATGTACGTCGCCGTCTATAGCAAGGAGTGCCGAATCCTAGCCTACGCTCGTGACGTATCGCTGGTGGGCCTCGATTGCACGGAGTTTGCGGATTTGGACGGAAAATTCTTCGTGCGGGAAATCACCAAACTGACAGAGGGCGGCGTAGTTAATGCACGGCTGAGCTGGCCGATCGGCGAGGTTCGCGTATCAGCACTGGTGGCCGGTGTTGAGAACGTCTACGTTGCAGTCATCCGGCGCACGGACCTAGGCGTCACCGGTTCCTAGCGCGCCAGTTCTAGAGCCCACCTCAAGCCACTGTCGTGACTTCTCCGGCCATGTGCCATCGCCCACCGTCTCGATCTGCCGGTCAAAATCTTGGCCGAGCCGCGAAGCTGCTGCTCTATTTGGGCAAAGTCAGCGTTAACGGCCACCTGGAAATGAGCGGCCGCCCGCTGCCGTCGTTGCAGCTGGCCAAGCCGGCTCTCCCGGCCGTTGACACCGGGGACTCCCTGCCACGGGGCACTCGCGACTATCTGAAAGAACTGGGCGCCGAGCGATTCTCCCGTTGGATAATCAGCCAGCAGCAGCTACTGCTGGCCGACACCACCATGCGCGACGCACAGCAAGCGTTTTCCGCCACAAGCATGCGTACTGTCGGGAACAGTCCCGCATTGTTTTGGTCGAGCAAATCGACGCCGCGCTCCCAAACTATGGCGCGCCGTCGTTGCCCTGCCAACAACCAGGAAATTCGCTGGAAACTGACACTCATGCGGGGCCCGATATGCCTCCGCAAATATAGTGCTCGTGTCTCCATAGACTGCTGCTGAGGGCGGTCTCCTTGTTGCCCGGTCGCCTCACGGTGATCGGGCTTTTTTTCATGCCTGTGCACATTAAAAGCGATGATCTCTACACAAAGTTGGTCATATCAGCGATGTGTCGTAAACACCACTATTCGCTTGAATACATTCCATACGTCTTCGACGGCGCCGTATCGCGGTGGACTCACCCGGTTTGCCTGCTATTCTGAACTAGGCAATTCCTTCCGGCCCCAGCGACCCTGCATCGCTAATCAGCACGGAGCAGTGTCATAACACGATAGACCGATCGGAAGCGCGACTGCGCCTCTATCGGCCCGCGACGCTTGGCAACTTGCAACCACTTTGCGTTTTTCCTAGGCGCCTGCAATCGCACGAACAACTGTTGTATCTCGCTGGCCCCGGGGAGGTGCAAGGGCTATGCGCTGCGCAAGCTGCGGGTTCGAAAATCCGGTAAGCGCTGAACGCTGCGACGAGTGTGGCGCCAAGCTGGTACGCGTCTGCCACCGCTGCGGACAATTAGCAAGTACCAAGGCCCTATTCTGCAGCCAATGTGGCGCCTCTTTGTGCGCAGTGTCGATTGTCACGGCGCGCGAATCTAGCGCCCCTGCTGGCTATACACCGTCGCATTTGGCTCAGCGCATCCGTGAAGCGCAAGCGGAAATAAATGCCCGCGGACCAGGCGCCCCCGAACGGAAGACGATCACTGCTCTGTTCGCCGACATAGCTGGGTCCACCGCGTTGATCCACAACCTTGACCCGGAGGATGCGCACCGACTCATCGCACCCGTCCTGGCATTAATGATAGAGGCTGTGCATCACTATGAGGGCTATGTGGCGAAGTCCATGGGTGATGGCATCCTGGCACTATTTGGTGCGCCAATTGCTAACGAAGACCATCCGAAGCAGGCATTGTTGGCAGCTCTTCGTATGCAGGAAGCCATGCGTCAGGAGGATGCATTGCGCCAAGTAAGCACCCTGCAAATCCGTGTAGGTATCCATTCCGGCGAGGTTTTGGTGCGCGCAATTGATACCGATGACCTTCACACCGACTACGACCCGGTGGGAAATTCAATTCACATCGCCTCGCGCATGGAGAACATCGCGGAGCCAGGATCAATTGTCGCAAGCGAAAGTACTTATAGTTTGACTGATGGCTACTTTGAGTTCAAGGCACTTGGCGCTATGCCAATCAAGGGGCTACCGGACCCGCTTCCTGTGTACGAAGTCCTTGGTCTCGGCACGATGCGCACTCGATTGCAGGTGTCAGCCAGCCGTGGGTTCACGCGCTTTGTCGGAAGGAACCGCGAACTTGAAACTTTTCGCGACGCAGTTGCACGGACGGAAGCGGGAAATGGCGAGATCATTTCTGTAATCGGCGAACCAGGAGTTGGCAAGTCGCGTCTTTGCCATGAATTCAAGATGCGGGTACCGTCTAATTTCCTTATCCTAGAAGCCTTCTCAGTTTCGTACGGCAAAGCCTTTTCCTATTTGCCGCTGATTGAGCTCCTGCGGAATTATTTTCAGATCACTCCGCTGGACACCGAAGCCCAACGACGCGAAAATCTCACCCGCCAGATTTCGGCGCTGGACCCCAGTCTGGAGGACTGCCTACCGTATATTTTCTCACTGCTTGGATCCAATCAACCGAGCTCAGCCCTGGTGCATATGGATGCCTCAATTCGCCGACAGCGGACATTCGATGCAATAAAGCGGCTCCTTGTCCGCGAGAGTCAAGTCCGGCCAGTGGCGTTGATCGTCGAAGATCTCCAGTGGCTCGATAGCGAGACGGAGTCGTTCCTCCACTTCCTTGCGGAGAATATAGCGGGCACCCGGATCATGTTGCTCGTCAACCATCGTACTGAGCACCGGCAAGAATGGGGCCGAACCTGCGATTACACGGAGCTTCAACTCGCCCCCCTTCACCATACTGAAGCCCGTGAGTTGCTACGAGTCCTGCTCGGCGACACCACCGGCCTCGCCCAACTAGAGCACTTCATCCTGACGCAAACGGAAGGAAATCCTTTCTTCATCGAGGAAGTGGTGATGACGCTTGTCGAGGAGCGGGTACTTTACGGCGACCCAGGCCATTTCCATCTTGCGGAATTTCCACGCACGCTGCACATCCCTGCCACAGTGCAAGGTGTACTTGCGGCCCGCATCGATCGCCTCCAGCTCGCCGAGAAGTCGTTGTTGCAAACTTTGTCCGTAATAGGAAAGGAACTTCCCTGGAGCCTTCTAACGCGCGTGATCAAGCGGCCGGAAGATGCGCTAAAAAGCTTTTTAGCGGCGCTCCAAGCCGGGGAGTTCATTTATGCACAGAAGACATTTCCAGAGATGGTTTACAGATTCAAGCACGCCTTGACTCAGGAAGTAGCCTATGGCTCCTTGCCCAGTGAACGGCGGCGCTCGCTTCACGAGCGCACTGCCCGCGCGATTGAAGACCTATACGGCGACCAGCTTGAAGAGCACTGCAGTGAACTGGCGCATCACTTCTGCTGTAGTGGCAATTCCAAAAAAGCGGTGGAATATCTCCAAAGTGCTGGTCGTCAGGCGGTACAACGCTCCGCCAATGCTGAAGCAGCCCGGCATCTAACCACGGCTCTGGATTTGCTATCCACTTTCCCTGATAGCTCTTACCGGATACGACAAGAACTTTCGGTGCAAATCTTGCTGGGTCCAGCGTTGATGGCAGCCAAAGGGCCTGCCGCCCCGGAAGTGAAGGCCACCTATTCGCGTGCCTTGACGCTATGTCGGCAAGTTGGGGATACAACTCAAGTCTTTCCCGCACTTGTGGGATTGCGTACATTTTTCATGATTCGCGGCGAGCTGCTCACCGCTCGGGAACTAGGGGCACAACTTCTTAAGCTCGCGCAGAAGACCGAGAATCCGGCGCTGCTAGTGCAGGCACATCGGGCATTCGGCGTCAGTCTGCTCGCTCTGGGTGAGCTACGTTGCGCAAGCACGCAGTTAGAGCAAGCCTTGAAGCTCTATTCGCATGGGCAATGCGAATCATCTGCGTGGTTCTTGGAACCTGGCGTCGTAGGTCTCGCCTTTGTAGCCTTGGATCAGTGGCTGCTAGGCAATCCAGCTGAAGCCATATCGCGCAGCCAGAAGATGCTTGCTTTAGCTCATAGCCTATCTCAGCCTCCCAATTTAGCCCACGCCCTAACGTTCGCCTCGGAGCTTCATCTTTTCCGCGGCGAAATTGAGGAACTCCGCAACCTCACTGATGCACTTGTTGTCCTTGCAACTGAGCAGGGCTTCCCATACTGGAGGGCTTTCGGAATGATCCTACAGGGTTGGTCTATAACACAGCAAGGATGCGCAGCAGAAGGCATAGACAAAATACAGCAGGGCTTGAGTGCCTATCGCGCGATCGGCGCTGGTCTTTGGCAGACCCATTTCCTGGCCCTCCTGGCCGAAGCTTACGGAGAAGTGGATGATCCAGAAGCAGGACTGCATTCTCTGGCAGAGGCGCACGCCGCAGTGGACCGCACCCACGAGCGTTTGTATGAGGCAGAGTTGTATAGGATCAAAGGAAAACTAATTCTGATGAGCGCGAAGTATGCCGCCGAGAGAGGCCTCAATGCGGTGGCCGCCGAAGAAGACTTCCAGCGGGCTCTTTCTATCGCACGCGATCAGGGCGCCCGATCGCTAGAATTGCGCGCGGCAATGGCATTAAGCCGCCTATGGAATGCGCAAGGAAAACGGGCTGACGCCCGCCAGTTGCTGGCGGAAATTTATGACTCGTTCAACGAAGGCTTCGATACTGCAGACTTAAAAGAGGCAAAAGCACTTCTGAAGGATCTCGACTATTGAAGTGCAAGGTTCGAGCTTCGAGCGCCGCAGATTCACCTCACTCAAGCGCTGATACCATGAAGATAGCCCCTATTATTCTGCCGAAATTATCTCTGCTGCCGTTTCGGAGTTTCCCGTGTCAAATCGCACTAGATTCGTACGTAGCAACGCCTCAACCCCAGACCATGGCAGACTTCCTGAAGCATCACAAGAGCCGGCGCGAATGACGTTAGCAGATATAGGAGCCCGATCAATCGCTGATCGAACGATCTCTAACCGATACCCCCTCGCAAGGAGATAAATCAGACGCTGCTGATTGTATGTCATACCCATGATTATCTAGTTATTACCATAAAATTATTTTTTAGAATTCACAAATGCAAAACACGACGACATAGTTATATGAATGTAAAAAGCGGAGCAATCGTACACTGCATCGACTATTTTATGACTGCCCCGCATATTTCTGAGGTTAGAACTTATGCCTCATACCAAAACCCGTGCTTATCCCACCACCGCTATTGCTAAGCTTGTCGTACAGGACGTTTGCATAGAGATCGCTCCGCTTCGATAGCGGATACAAGTAGCCGATTCCGTAGTCACGGCGCTTGAAATCCGCCTGGCCTTCAGGGCGAATATTGGTCTGCACGACCGATGCCATGATTTTTCCGCTAAAGATTGGGTAGGTCGCACCAATCTGAAACGAATCCGTGCTTCGTTTGGTACCGGTTGTCCGCGTACCCACATACTCGAGGAATCCCTTGACCACCCCGAAATCGTATGCTGTACCGAGCGTAAAAGCATCTTGTGCCCAGCTCCCATTAGGCAATCCCGGACCGGTTCTTACGCGTTGAAATGCTGCAGTTGCCGTAAACTTTCCTTTATCGAAGTAGAGCATGGCGCCAAAGTTATTGGTCGAATTTGTGCCAGCTGCTTCACCAAGCGAATATAGAAAGCGGCCCGACAATCCGCCAAAATCCGGCGTGTAGTATCCAATGGCATTGTTCCAACCCGTATCCCCCGCAACGTAGCGTCCGAAGGTCGGCACCCAGATTGGATTCTGTAGTGGGGAGAACTTCGTCGATGATCCGTACGGGTCGAACTGCGTTGTGGCGAGGAAGAAAGGGTTCGCGAGACGGCCGAGCCTGACCTCACCCATGTTGGATTTCTCCAGGCCAACATAGGCATTGCGTGAGAACATGGTGTCCGTCGGACTGCGGCCACTCGCTCCGGTATCTGTTAGGAAGAAGCCTTCCAACCGGAAGTTTGCCTTCAGGCCGTCGCCCAGGTCCTCCGTGCCGGTCAATCCCCAGAACGAAGTTGTCATGCCTCCGCTCTCGACTCCGATCGTGCTCTTGGCGGCACCGCTCGGCTTCGTTGAACCGACATATGCATCTACGATTCCGTAGAGTTCAACACAATTCGCCGCAGACGTTGCTAAAAACAGCGATACACCGACACAGCCGGACGCAACGCGCGCCAGCACGGCAGGTTGATTCATCTTTCCTCCAGTCCTTTGCGTTATTTCGACAAGGCGCACGTCTCCCCTTCCTTAGCCACTTAACGTGGCCGGAGGGTTGAAAGCGGCACCAACTATTCAGAGGGAACGTCTGTCGTAAAGTCTTCTTGCACTCCCCTATCGCACGCAGCTGCTAAGGCCGGCTTTAGGCGGCCTTAGCAGCGGTGCTCTCGGCGGTTTCAGTGCAATATGCACAGACCCGGAACCCGCGACCCTCCCTGGCCCGGGCTCCGCGCATAGCGTTAGGCCGCTTTCGTCAGGCCCAGCTTGTCTGCAATCCAGTCGCAGATGTACTCTTGCCCGAGCGTCGCATTGTCGATCTGGCAATGCGAAGCACCGGTTTCTTCTGCAGTGAACACCTTGAACTGAACGTCCACGCCATTGGCCTTGGCGTCCTCATAGGCGTCGACTGCCGTCTGAAGACCCAGCCAGTCCTGTTCGCCTTGAACGATGAGATAAGGCGCCTTGATGTTGCCGATGAAGTCCGCCATGCGGAAGGCCTTCGTACGCTCGACAACGCTCTCCATGTCCGGCTGACCAAAGACCCACTTCAGATGGCCCCAGATCAATGCATCCGGCTTGGCCAGCATGCCCTTTGTGTACTCGTGGATGTCGTAGATCAGGCTATCGGAAACTACAGCCTTCAGACGGCACTCAACCGACGCTGCTCGTGCAGCGTAGATGCCGCCAACACTTGCGCCGTAGAGGGCAATGCGGTCACCGTCGACATCTTTGCGGGAGAGCAGGTAGTCGACGCACTTGCCAACAGGAACTTCGGTGTCCGGCCGCGAGGCGGTCTTGCGCAGGCGCAGGGTGCCACCTTGCCCAGGAAGATCGACCAGCAGCAACGCCATGCCACGAGGAAACGCGTATTTCGGAATCTCGTGCAGCAGTTCATCCTTGTATTCGTCCAGACCGCCGAAGCAGATGACAGTCGGCCATACGCCCTGCTCCGCGGGCTTGATGAAGTACGCATCAAGAGACGTCCCATCGCCCACATCAATGCTGAGAACTTCACCGGCCGGCGACATCAGTTCGAGGTATTGCCGCGACAGAGCGCCCGTTCTGCCGAACGTCTCCAGCCTGCGCGGATCGTCGTGACCCAGATAGAACTCCGATGAGCGGTAATAGTTGGCTCCGCGAAGCAGATTAGCCTTTGCCGTTTCGATGTAGCCTGACTTCAGTGCTTTCTCGGCTCGCTCGAAGCTTGCGGCGCCCATTTTTTGCCACTCTGCATACCAATCTTCCAGGTTACCCGGCGTCATGCGGCTGGCGGCGAGGAAGCACTCGCTGATGGTGCTCGCCCCTTCTTGAGCAGCACACAGAACGCGTGCAAACTGAAAGCTCAGTTCCGGGTGGTCGGGCCATTGCACCCACCCTTCTGGCAGATACTGCGCAGGAGCTAGCGGCGAAGAAGCATTTGCGGTCATGGCAATTCCTTTTACATCTGTGAAATACCGGATGAAATACCGATCCGTAACGGCTGGCGCAAACTTCTGCGCCTCTTTTTCGTTGCTGCCGGAGCTTCATACTGCCCAGGCATAATGCAGAACCTAACTATCTTGTTCCAGTGAATTGAACTGCGGGCTATTGCAGGCTTATGGCGTTGAGCTTCGAATCACGGTACCGTAGATGGAAGTTTTGATTTCAGTGAAGGAAGGCACAACGTCTCGTCTAGCATGACAGTACTCTCTACCTATGCCGCGGCTCGCACGGTCAGGAGACCGAACGAGCCGACACTAGCCCTGAAGCGGACTTTGATCGGCACCGGATAGTCGAAGCTCCTACTAACGCATCTGGGCGGGCATCCAGAGAGCCAGTTGAGGCCAAGCGATCAAGAGAGCAGCAAGCAAGATCGTAAGAGCAAGAAACGGATAGCAGCCGCGGAAGATGGCACTTGTTGAAACGTCTGGAGCCACACTGCGCATGACAGCAACGGTAATACCGACCGGCGGACTAACGGCTGCCAACTCCATCATTACACCGAGGAAGATGCCAAACCAGACCTTGTCCACGCCGAGATGAATTATCAGCGGCATAACGAAGGGCAGCGTCAAAATCATCATTCCCAGCGCGTCCAGAGCAGCACCGAGCAGGAAATAGAGAACGAATAGCGCCAGCATCAACGTCGTAGAACCCAATCCCCATCCATTAATGACGGCGATTGCATTCTCGGTGACATGGGTGTGCATCAAGAACCGGCTGAACGTCACACCGGTGACCACGATAACAAACACCATCCCGCTCGTTCGAACAGCATCCTTCAGCGACTTCGAAATTGCGCCCCAGGTCAAGCGGCGCATGGCAGCCGCGATGGCCAGCACACCAAACACACCGACTGCAGCCGACTCCGAAGGAGTCATCAGACCGCCGTAGATGCCCCCCAGCACGATTCCGATGATTGCAACCGTAGGCGCAAGGCGGGAAAGCGATCGGATCCGTGCACCCCAGGAATATTTTGGTCCCTTGGGGCCAAGTCCCGGTTTGATTTGACATGCAATTGCGAGCGCTACGCAGTAAGTAATGGTCAGCACCACGCACGGTACGATACCTGCAATGAAGAGGTCAGCAATCGACGTTTCGGTCCAGACACCGTAGATCACCATCAGCGTGCTTGGTGGCACCAAAACAGCCAACGTTCCCGCGGACGCAAGCGTTCCAGTTGCAAGTGAAAGGTTGTATCCGTACTTGCGAAATTGGGGCATAACCATCGGACCCATTGTCGCAACGGATGCCACGCTATTGCCAGTGACGGCACCGTAAGCAGCATTCGATACAACCGAAGCGACAGCAAGGCCGCCTGGCATATGGCCAAGCCATTTGTGAAAACAGTCGAATAAGTCCTCTGTGATCCCTGTTCGGTACGCAAGCTGTCCCATCAGTAGAAACAGAGGCAATGCGATGAATACGTACAGGGAACCGTTCTCCCAGAAGGTCAGACTCAGCTTAGCCGCAGCCGGCGTGAAGCCAGTGAGATATATCTCGCCCGCCAGCGATACCAGACCCATCGCCCAGCCGATTGGTACGCCCAGGAGAATGAGTGCGAGCATGGCGGCCATTGCGAAATAGCCGATTTCAACCAGTGTCATGATTGCTCTCCTTGGCTTTCGCCGATAGCAGGAGGTTGACCACGAAACACTCGAACAAGAAGAACCATGGTCGTTACGATTGCAAAGGCCGTGAAGGCACCGGAAATTGGCCAGTACAGAATGTCGATCGTATCGGCGCCGTCACCTCGCACATACATCTCTACCGTTTCATGGAACTGCCAATAGGAGAGCACTCCCATGAAGGCGACGCCAGAAAGGATGCCGAATCGCTCGAAGAACCGCTGCAACCACATGGGCAACTTCTCGTACATCGTTTCAGCCATGACGTGCTGGTTGTCCACTGTGGCAATTGGCACGGCTGCAGTGAATACTAAAAGCAATGCGAGCGATGCGACGTCCTGTGCCCAGTTTAACGGCGCCTTCAGAAAGTAGCGGGTGAATACATCTAGTGCAACAACTCCCGCGATAGTGGCCAGAAAAAAGGCGGAAAGCCAGCGTAGGCCGTTGACCAGCCGTCGCTCCACCCAGACTGTCCACCAATCATTCCTTTTGTCCGGTGGAATATTGAGATTCTCCATCATTGAATCCCCGCAACGGGTTGTTCAATGCTCAGACGCATCAACTCATCCGGTGAAAGCTTCTCGTATTTACGAGAAAGGCGATCGATATCCGACAAGAGTTGCTTCGCGGGAAGTCCTTGCTTTTCGAGCTTCACCGTCCATTCTTCAACCACTGGCTTAAGCATGGTGTGCAGCTTCACCTGTTCTTGAGGTGAGAATTTAATGATCTCGACGCCCAACTTTTTGTATGCCTCCTGGGCCTTCTTGGCGAAGTCGACCTGAGTGACTTGGGTTGCCGCCATCGCGAACGGTTCGAGGCTGCGGTAGAAGACCTCCTGCAGCTCGCGTGGCATGTGCTTGTATGACTCGGGGTTGTAGCAAGTCCAAGCGCCACCTCCCGTCAACTCCAGTGCCGTGTAGTACTTCGCGACTTCGGCAAGCCGATAGGGTACGAAGCCCGCATCCATCCAGAACACTGCGTCGATCACACCTTGCTGAAGGGCACTGTAGAGTTCGGGATACGGCAAGTTTACAAGCGCTATTCCTAGAGCTTTAGCCACTTCGGGGGAGAATCCCTGAGCCGCGACCTTGAGACCAGCGAGGTCTTGGACTGATCGAATTGGCTTTTTGCTGAGAAGGTTGCTTGGGGCGAACGCCATGTGCATACCCCAAACAGTTCCCTGCTTCTTGAATTCCGGTGCGAAGTATTTGGGCGCAAGCTCTTGTGCGATGCGGACGGCCACCATCGGATTGGATGGTGTCACATACGGAAGTTCCCAGACACGAGACAGCGGCATCCCTCTGCCCTCGTAAGTTGGGTAACAAGTCCCCCAATCGCCAACACCACTACGCACGGCCTTAAATCCGCCCTTTGCATCAAACAAGCTTCCCGATCCATACTCGTGGACAATCAGCTTTCCGTTGGTGATTTTCTCAAGACGCGCGATTGCAGCTTGTGTCGGAGGCACAAAGAGCGAGACCGGAGGCGATGGATGCCCATACTTAAGCTCGGTTTTGGGACCGGCAAAGCGGACGGCATGCGAGGCGCTAACGTCCTTGGCCGCCAACCAATCATGAGCCAGATCCGCTTGCGCAAGGACGGGGACCATGAGAGTGCACGCCGCGACTAGCTTCAACATTGTCGACGAGCCGATGTGACTGCGCCCGCGTAATTCCGCCCTCTGCTGGGCAGACTGCTCGCGCTTTGATTTGAGAGAGTGCATAGAGGTCTCCTCCACGTTAATGTTTCAGTACGGAACCGAACCAAAAACTTGCGGATCCGTAACATTCCGCAGAGCTTTTACCAGTGATCATCCTGCTTTGGGGCAGAAGTTGACGGCCTCATCCAAGAGGCGGGTTACGGTGTAAGGTAGTAATAGCAGTTGCACATGCTGCAGAGCAACCACTTTGGCGGTAGGACGGCCCGTGTGCCAAGTGTAACCGGTACAGGCGACGTTCCGTTACCGTTCCGTAATATTAATATGCGGTTCCGTATCTCCTACCCGGATTTACGCCAGTGGACATCATTGCGGATCCGTACTATCATGCCGGATCCGCAAGAACCAGGAAGCCGACGGGGAATGACTGAGGCTTGTGTCGGGTGATCTATGACCGTCATTGTACTGACTATGGAGCATAGTGAATCGTGGCTTCAACAAACAAACGTATGAGCTGGACCAGGGAAACTGATGACAAGGCGCTCGTCCAAAGGCTCGGCGAGCGGCTACGAAGAATCCGTGAGGCAAAGGAGCTTTCGCTGTCGGAGCTAAGCCGACTGTCCGGCGTTCCCGCACCCACTCTCTCTCGGATAGAGAACAATAAGATGTCCCCGACATTTAGCGTGTTGGCGCGTGTGATGGAAGGGATGCAATGCGACTGGACAAATGTAGTCTCCGATCTATCACCGGATGATCAGGGGCCTCCGGATGTTAGCGTTGTCCGGCAAGGGGAAGGTGCTGCGGCAGAAGTGTCGGGCATCGATTACATGTTCTTACATCGAAATGAGCATGCCCCCCTTCAGACCCTCATCATGAAAGTGACGGCGACCGACCTGAATGCAGTCGGCGGATTGATCGGTCACGAGGGCGACGAATTCTGCTATGTGCTTAAAGGGCGACTTGCCCTGCACATCAAGGATCACCCCACGGAAATATTGAAGTCGGGTGACAACGCCTTGTTTAATAGTCGCATCCCGCACGCTTACGTAGACGATAGTGGCAAGGGCAGTGAAGTGCTAATCGTCATGACTCGCCCCTTGGAGGCAGCGCGAACGAGCACTAGCGAATCTCAGGCGCTGATTACGCGGCGTACGGGACGTAAGGAGTCCGCCGCCCTGCCACGAACTGCAAGAGCGCCAAGGAAAAAGGTAGCATAGCCTCAACCCGGGAGCGGGTCGGATTCGTCCAATAGCCAGTGCATCACTCCGCTCGAGCACGGCATAAGTGCGGCGCCAGGTTCAGGCTCGCAGGAGGCTCGGATACCGGTGGGATATGCTCGCCGGGGCGCTCTTCGTGTGTCAAAGCACGCCGGGCCGCGGCGGTTATGATTGCAGTACCTAGTACTGCTCCGGTAGTCGTCGTCGCTGAACGCGCGTTTTCACCTCCTCGGGGCGGCGCCCCGTGCCCATGCTCTGTCGAGCAAACTTCCCCTTTGTGCCATCGCGCCAGACGCGAAAGCGGCTAGTGCGCCCTACTTTTGAACAGGCTCGGGGTACAACACATGAACCCGTCGAGCTTCACGGTAACCGCAATCTATTGCCACCGCGTTCCGCGGCAAGCTGTCCGAAGACGCTGTGTCACTGCATCACGGCCCGGCCCAACGGATACGAACTCTTAAAAATTTCCCAAGGACCGCCGTGGTGAAGAACCCTAACGACCTTGCTTCCTTCATCTGGTCCGTCGCCGACCTCCTACGAGGGGATTACAAAAGATCCGAGTACGGGAAGGTTATCCTGCCGTTCACACTGCTCCGACGCATGGATTGCGCGCTGAAGGCGACGAAGCCTGCCGCCCTACAGGAATTCGATGCCAAGAAGAAGCTTGGTATCGAGCTATCTCCGATTCTGACGAGCACGGCGGGGCAGTCGTTCTACAACGTCTCGGCGTTCGATGTCGACCAGCTCCAAAGTGACCCGGTCCACATCAAGGCCAACCTGACGGCCTACGTCAACGCCTTCTCCGAGAACTCACGAGACATCTTCGAGCGGTACGATTTCCTCAAGCAGATCGAGAAACTAGACGACTGCAATCTGTTGCATTTGGTGGTGCAAAAGTTTGCCAGTATCGATCTGAATCCGGAGCGCATTTCCAGCGCGGATATGGGCCTGCTATTCGAAGATCTGATACGACGCTTTGCAGAACTCTCAGACGAAACCGCCGGCGAGCACTATACGCCACGAGAAGTGATCCGGTTGATGGTCGAGCTACTCTTCACCGTTGAAGTAGCGCCCCTGAAGACGCCCGGCATTGTCAGAACCATTTATGACCCGACGGCAGGAGTAGGAGGCATGCTTACTACCGCTGGGGAGTACTTTGCCAGCTTGAACCCAGATGCTCGTCTGGTCATGTACGGACAGGAGCTCAATTCCGAGTCTTACGCAATCTGCAGGGCAGACATGCTAATCAGGGGCCAGGACGTGAGCAACATCGCCTTCGGCAATACGCTTTCCGACGATTGCCATGCCGGCAGGGTTTTCGACTACATGCTTTCCAATCCCCCGTTCGGTGTGGACTGGAAGAAGGTCGAGAAAGAGGTCCGCAAAGAACACGAGCAACGTGGCGACGATAACCGATTCGGACCGGGATTGCCTCGAGTGTCGGACGGCAGCCTGCTGTTCGTGCTGCACCTGCTTTCGAAGATGCGGCCCTATGACAAAGCTGGGGATCAGGGCGGGTCCCGCATCGGTGTCGTGCTAAGTGGTTCCCCGCTATTCACAGGTGGGGCAGGTTCAGGCGAGTCAGAAATTCGCCGCTGGATCATCGAAAACGACTGGCTCGAAGCCATCGTGGCGTTGCCGAGCGATATGTTTTACAACACCGCCATCTCCACCTACGTTTGGATATTGACGAACAAGAAGTCTGTCGAACGTAAGGGCAAGGTGCATCTCATTGACGCCGCTCAGTTCTACCGGAAGATGCGCAGGTCAATGGGTAGCAAGCGCAAGCAGCTTGCCGAGAATCACATCAGCACTATTGTCGAGATCCACAGTCGCTTCGAGGAACTCCGGTACTTCAAAGTGACCGATTGCAGCGGCTCAGTAGTATCCGAAGGCCTGATGCTCGCTGAGTCGGCTTTGCCTCTTGAACCCGACGGTGGCAAATTGGAATCTTGGGTGGTGTCCCGTATCGTTGACAATGCAGACTTTGGGTACAGCACGCTCACCGTTGAGCGTCCCATTCGCAATGAAAAAGGTGAGATAAAGAAGGACCGCAAGGGTAATGCCAAGCCTGATGCCAAGCTTCGTGACCGCGAAGACGTACCATTGAAGGACAACATCAACGCCTACTTTGAGCGGGAAGTCCTCCCGCATGTGCCGGACGCCTGGATAGACGAAAACAAGACCAAGGTCTGCTACGAGATCCCGTTCCACCGCTTCTTCTATCAGTATGTCCCGCCGCGTCCGCTCGAGGTCATTGACGCAGATTTGAAGGCCGTCACGAGCGAGATCTTAGCTCTCTTGGGAGAGGTGACGGAGTGAATCTCAAGCCCTATCCGCATAATAGGCCGTCCGGCGTGCAATGGCTGGGTAACATTCCGACTAGTTGGGACGTTTGGAAGATAGCGCATGCCTTTCGCACAATTGGCACCGGGACGACGCCCCCGTCCAATGATGCGGAATGGTATGGAGACGGTACGCCCTGGGTCACGACGGGCGAACTCCGAGAAGAGGTCATTCAAGAAACCGTGTTGTCGGTAAGTCCCGCTGCCCTTGCAAAGTTCTCCGAACTGCAGACTTACGCGCCGGGCACTCTACTGGTTGCTATGTATGGCACCACGATTGGCAGAGTGGCAATTCTGGGAGTGCCCGCATGCGTGAACCAGGCATGTTGCGCGTTAGGCGATAGTGATATCTTTCACGTCCCCCTCGTCAGCTACTGGTTTCAGGCCTTTCGTGAGCAGATGGTTCAACTCTCAACTGGCGGCGGACAGCCAAACATCAACCAGGAGACGATCTGCTCTCTACGCCTCCCTGTTCCGCCGATAAGCGAGCAATTTATCATCACCGCCTTCCTTGATCGTGAGACTGCCAAGATCGACTCGCTAATAGCGAAGCATGAAAAGCTGATCGAACTGGTGCAGGAGAAGCGCCAAGCGGTAATAGCTCATGCTGTCATCCGGGGATTGGATTCTTCCGTGGCGAGGAAGGCGAGCGGTGTCGAGTGGCTCCCTGATGTGCCTGTAGATTGGAATGTGTCTCAGATAGGAAGTTTATGTGAATTTGTTTCCTATGGATTCACAACTCCAATGCCGACGACCGACGACGGCCCTTATCTCTTGACCGCAAATGACGTCGGATACGGAGAAATCCGGTACGAGACTGCGAGGCGGACATCGCTCGGAGCATACGGCACGTTACTTACGCCGAGAAGCAAGCCAATCAAAGGGGACATCCTTCTCACAAAAGACGGAACCCTTGGACGAGTTGCCATGCACGACGGTCGCGAAGCCTGCATTAATCAGTCCATTGCAATTTTGCGCCTGAACAAAAATCTGGTTCTACCAGCGTTCATAGCAATCGCCCTAGAGTGCAAGGCATATCAGGATCGGATGAATTACGAAGCGGGTGGCACAACTATAAGACATATCTATGTATCACGTCTTTCTAGAATGTCATTTGCATACCCAAGCCTCCCTGAACAAGAGAAAATTATTAATTTTCTTGAAAATCGATTGACTGTCTTCAATACCATTATTGCGAAAGCTCAGCTTGCCATCGGACTGCAGAAGGAACATAGATCCGCCCTGATTTGCGCTGCCGTTACAGGCAAGATCGACCTGCGGGCCACGTCCGACCAGGATGCTTACGAGGCTAGGGCTGCATGAAGGATCATCCTGTCACCATGCCCGGGATGGAATCGGGCTCGAAGGAATTGTCGCGTAGAGGGACACACGGAACGACATAAACAGGGGAAAAAATGGACACGCCCGAGAAGAATGGCAGGCGGCTAACCCCGGAAAACAGGGAGCAGCAGATTGTCAGCATGGCGATTGAGCACTTCACCCGCTGCGGCTTTTCAGGCAGTACACGCGAACTCGCCAAGCAGATCGGTGTGACGCAACCGCTGCTGTACCGTTATTTCGAGAGTAAAGAAGCGCTGATAGAGCGTGTCTATAATGAGGTCTTACAGTGGCGCCCAGTGTGGGAGCGGCAGATTGCCGACCGGTCCATGCCGCTTGCTGAGCGATTGTATGCCTTTTATGCCGACTACTCGTCGGTCATCCTGCGCAAAGAATGGATACGAATTTTCATGTTCGCGAGCCTGACCCGGGGTGGAATCAACAACAAGCACTTCAGTAAACTGCGCAATCGAATCTTTCTGCCAGTGCTGGCGGAAATGCGAGCCGAACTCGGAATCGAGCAGCCACACGATGCAACAAGGGAGGACGTCGAACTCGAAATGATATGGAGCTTACATTCGTCGATATCCCATCTCGCCGTCCGTAAGTGGGTGTACGGCCTGAAGGCATCCCCTTATACAGAAGTAGGACCCTCCCGGCAGCGGGGCATGGAGTCTGAGGCTGCGGAAATTTCGAGGTAAGGGGTTGTTAACTTCGCCAGACTCGCGTAATGAGATGGTCACCCCCTCCTCGCAGTGGAGTACGCTGCAGGAAATTTCTTCGCGGAGGTGTGCCATGGAAGAGATCACGCTGGTCGGAATTGATCTGGGTAAGCACGTATTTCACCTTCATGCCCAAAACAAGGCCGGAAAAGCAGTGTTTCGCAAGAAGCTGAGCCGCAAGCAACTGGTCGAGTTTTTCGCCGCGTTACACGCCTGCACGGTGGTCATGGAAGCTTGCGCTGGCGCCCATCAGATGGCCCGCAAACTCGCAATCTTCGGGCACCAGGTCAAGCTCATCTCGCCGCAATTCGTGCGGCCCTTTGTCAAGAGTAACAAGAACGACTTCGTCGACGCCGAGGCGATCTGCGAGGCGGCATCGCGCCCGTCCATGCGGTTTGTCGCGCCGAAGACGGAATCGCAGCAAACGTTGGCGGCCTTGCACCGGGTCCGCGACTCTCTCGTTCGCGATCGGGTGCGCTCAACCAACCAGATTCATGGATTTCTGCTCGAGTTCGGGATCAGTCTGCCCAAGGGGCAAGCCGTCATCAAGCGCCTGCCCGCCCTGCTGGCCGAGCATGCACTTCCACCGCGCCTGATCGCAATCCTGGAGCGGCTGCACAAGCACATCAAGTACCTGGGTCAGCAGCTTGCTGAGATTGAAAAGGACTTGAACCGTCAACTTGACGAAGACGATCTCGGCCAGCGTCTGCTCACCATTCCCGGCGTTGGCCCCATCACTGCCAGCGTGCTCGCGGCGGAGATGGGAGACGGCAAACAGTACCGATGCAGCCGCGACTTCGCCGCTTCGATCGGACTCGTACCACGCCAGTACAGCACTGGCGGCAAGTCCAACTTGCTCGGCATCAGCAAGCGCGGCGACAAACATATTCGATGGCTGCTCGTACAATGTGCGCGAGCCTTCATGCGTCAATTGCACAAACACGCGAGCCCAATGGCCGAATGGGTGCGCTCCATGCTGACCCGCAGACACCCGAATGTCGTGGCGTGCGCCCTCGCCAACAAGCTGGCGCGAGTCGCCTGGGCACTCGCGACACGTCATACTCGATTCGACGAGCGATCGCCGGCATTGCCGGCCTGACCGCTCCCCTCCATCCAACCCTTGGGGAGTATTACCGAAGTCAACTCATCTGGTTTTGCGACTGCTGATATTTGATGACATGAACGGCACACCGGCCTGGCAGACATCCTGGAGAGTAAACGAGCTCTCGAAGCTGCTCGCGTTATTAGGACTGTCAGGCGCGATTCTCATCGTGGCGCGAGGAGCGATCCTCAACCGTGACGCCGGATAGATTTAGGCAAGCCCAACCACCCATCAACGTCAGGGTTGCAAAAACGGGGGTGACCATAGATTTACTCTCGGATTTTGGGCAGCAATGGGCAACGAGTCGGGGGCATGGGTGGACGAGGAATTTGAGAGTCTGGATCTTGGCGATCCGCGGCGGGATCGGCGGGCCAAGGAATTGCTCAAGCGGTTTGCGGCCCTGCCTACGGCGAGCATTCCCGGTGCGTGCGATGACTGGTCGCAAACCATTGCGGCGTATCGGTTTCTCGGCAATGAGCAGATCGATTGGCGGGACGTGATGCAGCCGCATTGGGAGCGCACGGCGGAAAGAGTCGCGCAGTTTCCGGTGGTGCTGTGCATCGCTGATACGACCGAGCTGAACTTTAATGGCCAGGAAATGGAGGGGCTGGGGCCGCTGAGCTACGAAGCCCAGCGGGGCATGTTTTTGCACCCGACCTACGCGGTGACGCCTGACCGTGAACCACTGGGGGTGATCGATGCCTGGATGTGGGCTCGGGAACCAAAGGACGCCGACGGCAACCGCGGCGGGATCAAGGAAAGCGTACGCTGGACTGAAGGGTATGAACGCGTTGCGGAGCAAGCCGCGCTATTGCCCCAGACACGGCTGGTGTATGTGACGGACCGCGAGGGTGATATTGCCGAGTTGATGGCGCGCGCCCAGGAACTTGGCCAACCGGCCGACTGGCTGATCCGCAGCCAACACAACCGCAATCTTGCTGAGGGCGGTAAGTTGTGGGATAGCGTCGACGCCAGCCCGGTACTCGGGGAAATCACCTTCATCTTGCCAGGGCGTGCAGGCCAGAAAGCGCGCGAGGTCAAACAGGAGCTACGCGCAAAACGCATGAGGCTGCCCGGTCTGGATGGCCCTGCGCTCACCTGTGTAGAGGCCAGGGAGATCGGAGCGCCCACAGGCGTCAAGCCAGTGGTTTGGCGGCTGTTGACGAACCGAGAAGCGCAGGACGCCGATGCTGTCATCGAGCTCGTCGACTGGTACCGAGCCCGATGGGAAGTGGAGATGTTCTTCCATGTCCTGAAGACCGGCTGCAAGGTCGAAGCGCTACAGCTCTCGCATATGGACCGTGTGGAGCGGGCCTTGGCGCTGTACATGGTGGTGGCGTGGCGCATTGCCCGGTTGATGCGGTTGGGCAGAACCTGCCCGGATCTGGATGCGTCCCTGTTCTTCGACGCCGACGAGATTCGGGGGGCATATGTGCTCGCCAAGAAGGCCCGCCCGAAGACACCAGTCACACTCAATCAGATGATTCGGTTGGTTGCTTCCCTGGGTGGGTTCCTCGGGCGCAAGAGCGATGGCGAGCCCGGCGCTAAGACGATCTGGATCGGCATGCAGCGAACCATGGACGCCGCGCTCACCATTCAAGCACTGCGGGAAGAGTCATGACTTCTGTATAAGGAAATGGCCTGAAGGTGCCAGCTGACATCGAGATAGCTGTGCGCCAGCAGGTCGATATCTTCCTGAACGGTGCACCAGCCGCAATGCGCAAGCTGCGGCAGACGCGCAGCTGAGCTGCCGTAAAGTGTGGTGAGTGCTGTTGCACTGGAGATGACCCGTTTTTTTGGACAGCGCCTATCTTGAACCGAAGGAGGTGCCCACCATGTCCAAACTCACATGCCGTATGCCGCGGCCTTCCGCCAACAGATGGTTGACCTGGTCCATGCCGGCCGAACGCCGGAAGACCTGGCCAAGGAATTCGAACCCACCGCCCAGACGATCTATCACTGGGTCGCCCTGGCCGAGCGTGACGCAGGGACGCGTCACGACGGGCTGACCACTGCCGAGCGCGAAGAACTCACGCGGTTGCGCCGCAAGGTCAAACAGCTCGAATTGGAGCGTGAGATCTTGTCAAAAGCCGCGGCTTGGTTTGCGTGAACTGTAGATGGAATGGTCGCCTCCCGCCTCGGCGAATCGCCGACCGTTGAGACCGCGCCAAACCGGGGGCTGACTAAGCGGCCAGGCTGTGGCCTTCTTCTCCGGCGATGGATGGATACCATCGTTCAACGTAAGTCCGGAGCTGGTTATTGAGCACGGCTGTCCGGATTTGCAGCAGGTTGTGGGCGTGCCGAGGCCGCCAGGCCATCTGCTGCCGTTTGACGAATCGCTTGCTGACCACCTGGTTGACGGCCGACTCGACAAAACCTGATGCAATGGGCTCCCCATGCCGATAGCGGTCACCATAGTTCACGATGAAGTGCCGGTTGTTGTCGAGGTAGACAATGAACTCCTCGAGCTTGCCGAGAAGTTTGGCCTCTTCCGGGCTGGCCTCAGCTTCCAGATCCCAGCCCAGGCTTTCCAGTCGGCGCAACGCCGGATAGGGGCAGCCGTGCCACAGGTGCCACTTGGCGCTATGCAGCGCCTTGATCAATGCCGCGTTGCTGGGGCCGTCGCAGTGTGCCGGCCGGCCCCTGATCATCTGTTCGAGGTTCTGTATCCGCATGGCGATGTGGAACCAATCGAGGACGTACTCACCGCGGTCACCAAAGCCGAGTTGGGCAAACCGTACGGTATCCCCGCCGTCCGACAGGAAGGTGACCGGCTGACTGGGTTGCACACCTTCTCGTAGCAGGAAGTTCCACATGCGATCGGCCGGTCGGTGCTCCAGCTTGTGCACGTAGGCAAAACTATGCCCGCCATCCTGATCCCGCAGGGACTTCCCGACAATCACTTCAAACCAGCCGTCCTGGCGGCGCCGGTGTCCGGCCCGCCGAAGGTAGCCTCCGTCAATGCCGACCGCGCGGACCGGACTGGGCTCGGGGATCTCGGGCAAGCGGACACTCGCCGCCACCTCCGCCTGCTGCCGCGCGTCGGTGGCCTGCTCCGATTCCAGCCGGCGACCGAGCTTGGTGACCTGGCGCCGGATCGAGCTGGCTGCCAGTACGTGATCGAGCGGCAATACCTCCTGCAGGACGTTGACGGTCAGACCATACGACATCAACGCTGCAAACTTCACCTCGAGATACTGCAGTTCTGGACTGACCCGCTCAGGCAAGCAGTTAGCGACCGGACTGAAGCTAGGTGCGTCGCCCTGGCACTGCCGGCAGGGGTACAGCCTCGGACTGTCAATCGACAGCCGTCCAAACGCCTACGGAAAACCAAGTGATGGTGGCCCTTGCAAGCCAGCTGCGCCCCGCACGTGGGACAAACGCTGGTCCGGGCAATTGCCTCGGCAACCTGTGCCGTGACCATCGTGCGCTGCAGCCGGCCAAGCAATGATTTCGCCTCCTCCAGATGCAGCCCCAGCGAGCCCACATCTAGGCCATCTCTCTCGAACTGGGCTATCTCGGTGACGGTGGCTGGCGCCCCTCCATCGTCCTGCACTACAAGTTGCAAGCTGATACGCATGGCCGCCCTCCTCCCGTGGAAACTGCGGCGACCAGTCTACCTCTCGAACTCTCGCAACCGATCATTGACGGTCTGACGGTCAAAGCGACAATCCAGCCAAGTCAGCCACCCGTCGACCTCATCGCGTAAGTCTTCCAGTGCAATTGGACCCTCGCGCAGCGACTCGAGCCAGTCAAGGAACTCGTACTCACCGTGTTCCTCCCTTCCTCCACATACCTCTCGATCCCGCCAATGTCCTCTGGCGGGCAAGGCCCGAAGCCCGCCACGCAACAAGGCAGCCGACCAGTATATTGCCGCAGCAGACGCCGCTCCACCCGTATCTCATGTCGCCACCACGCGTTGAAGTCGTACACATAGCAAAGCCTTCGTGTTCGTGGAGATGAAACGCGGTGAGCGGCAGTTCGTTCGCGACTGTTCAGAACTGCAAGATTCCCTCAAGAGCTTCGCCGTAACGCTTGCCACGAATGCTGAACTCGTGCAGATGTTCGTCGGCCCAGCCCATGACGACTTGGATGACATGGTGCAATTGTCCGAGCGTCAAGTGCTCGGGAACGAGGACGCGCCGCCAAACCGGCGGGCTCAGGCCGCGCAGCGCAATTCGAAGTTGAAGGACGGAGATCGCCGGTCCAGGATCGGAAGCCATGCGCGCATTCTAGGTGCCTCATTGGCCTCTCAATAGAAGCCTTATCGCTTGCTCCCCGATTTGGCGCGGTCTCGGCTGTCCGGTAGTGACGATCGCCCTTCGTCTGCGGGAAAGAACAGGTATGCCTTCTGCGGGCGCGATGGCGACACGCTCCGCGCGCGCCGTTTCGCCGGGCGTATCGAGGAAATTAGACCACCACAAAGCTTCCTTACGGGCGTCTACGATCGTCCAAATCCAGTTCTCTGCGCCGCGTGAGTTCGGCCGCCGCGATTAAGGCGAAAGCATCGACGGCATGCGGAAGAACCCGATGTGATCGAGTGTATATACCGAGCTTGAAAGATAAAGGTACAGATAAGGGAACAAAGACAAGTTTCTTTTCAAGTAATTCGTTTTCGATCCCGAATCTGTTGACCAGTGCAACGCATTTTCCCTGTATCGCGAGCTTCCGCATCAATTCAAATGAGTCGGTTCGCAGAAAGACTTCAATGCTGGATTCACGGGCACTGATCAACGGTCCAATTTCCTCGAATATGGAGATCTCCTCTGTTGGGAGGACCAAAGGGTGGGTTAAGCACTCTTCAAGTGAAACATTGCGGTAACTTGCCAGGTCATGGAACGGCGCGACCGCGGCGCCCAACTCAAAGCGCGCGACAGACACCGGATGCACGTCTGGCCCAGTATGTCGAGCAAAACAAATCGCTATGTCCGATAGCCCTTGCGTCACCTGTTTTACCGCGTCAGATGATGTCGTAGTGCGGACGGTCAAATCTATACCAGGATGCGCTGACTTCATACCTTGCAATATTTGCGGTATGAAATCCGAAGTTAGGGACTCAACCGTGAGTACATCTACAGCGCCTTGACTGACGCCGCGCAGGGCGCCTAGCTCCCCTTCCATGCGTTGCGCATCTTGAATAAGCGTAATGACATGCTGGGACAACACCTTGCCCTCTGGAGTGACTTTCAGTCCGCCAGGAAGGCGCTCGAACAAGGGTCTTCCAATTTCGCTCTCGAGCTCGAGCAACTGCCTATTAAGCGCCGAAGATGACAGGTGCAGGCGCCGCGCAGCTTCGCGGATGCTGCCGGCCTTCCTGATCTCCTCGAAGTTCAACAGCGACCTTGAGTGAATGTGCATCAACCGGATTGTCCTCGCTTGAAAGATAGTTTCCACGTGTTTTGAGTAGGAAGTTGCACATGCCCGCCGGACCGCTCCCACCGCCGCTGCGCTTTTGGACTCACCTCGAGCGAAATTTTGCGCTGTGCCGCAGTCTGCCAAGCTTCTACACTCTACGAGCCTCCGGTTCCACCCGTTCAAGCGGCTCTAATTTGGGAGTTCCCTATCGATCCAAAGGACTGGCGCCGCAGACATTTCCGCACTCAGCGATGACCCGCAATAAGCTTACCTTGGACCGCTTCCAACAACGGACGATTGCCTCAATACAAAAATATACATGACTACACTCGCTAAAACAAATATGCCGGCAGCAAAATCTGCCACCTCGCTACCCATTTTGTTCATGTTCGGAGTAATTCTTCTTTCCTATGCAGTGAATGCGATGGATCGAATGGTATTTCCGTTGCTGGCCTCTGATATCCGTAAAGTCTACGGCTTCAGCGTAGCCGACTCTGGGTTCATCGCGACTATTTTTACTCTTGGTATGGCCGTAGCGGGGTGGCCGACGGGCTACCTCCTATCACGTTACTCGCGCAAAACCGTCCTCCAGGTTGGGGCGCTAATATTTTCGACTGGCACTTTACTGATTGCTTTGGCATTCGGCTATCTGGACATGCTGGTCTACCGAACCGCAACCGGCGTAGGTGAAACAATGCAACAGATGGCGATTACCACAATTGCTACCGCATACTTTGTCCAACATCGAGCTCTTGCTATCGCCACTACGCAAGTTGCGTTCGGCCTAGGAAACTTTGCAGGCCCGCTCTTGGCAGCTTCGGCGGTTTCAGCGTATGGCGGTTGGCAAGGCGCTTTCTTCGCGTTTGGCATTGCTGGATTCGCAATGATGTTCGTGATTGCCGTTTTCGTCCGCCGGTCATTCACGGAAACTCGTGCGGAAGCCGCTACTGCTGTTCGATTGGTCGGCGGCGCAAGCAAACTGCTTAACCGAAACACAGTCGTTTTATCGATCATCACGTTGATCACTGGCCCGATCCTTTACGGATATCTTGGCCTCTATTCGACATTTCTGCGTGAACAGATGCATTTTTCGGGCGGAGATGTTGCTTTCATCATGAGCATGTTCGGCCTTGGCGGATTGTTTGCACCTGTGGGCGGGTGGCTGGGGGACAGGATGCCCCAGCGCGCCATGCTTGCTGGCGGCTATATTGGCCTGGCGGTCGCGGGATTTTTACTTTTTAATCAAGCGCAAAGTATTTCAGACCACGCAATACTTTCCTTCATTTGGGGATTTGCACACACTGGAGTTGTCTATGTGAACTTGTGGAGTTCTCAAATCAAAACTGTACGGGCCGAACTTGGTGCGCGTGCCACGGGCTTATTTATCACCTGCCTCTACACCACGTCTGCGTTTGGCGGGTATCTGATGGGATATCTCGTGAATAGAACCAACTGGTCAACTGCAGGGACTATTCAACTTACGTTGTTCGCGACGGTATGCGCGCTACTTTGCGGGCTTCTACGCCCGAAGCTCATGTCAAAGCCCGAATGATGTAAATTTCTGACGCCGAAAGGACTTTAATCGAGGATCTGTAGTGAGCGAAACAAAGGAAATTCACGGATTCTGCTCTATTTGCGTCTCGAGATGCGGAACAATCAACACCGTTGTGGACGACATGCTAGTCAAAGTGCGGGCCGATCCAAACCATCCAAACGGCAAAGCCGTGTGTATGAAGGGACGAGCAGCGCCCGAACTTGCTCACCATCCGGATCGGTTGCTTTATCCATTGCGAAGAACCACTCCTAAAGGTGCTCCGTCTCCGGAGTGGGAAAGAATTTCGTGGGACAGCGCTCTAACGCTAATCTCCGAAAAATTGAATGAGATTCGCGTTGAGAGCGGAGCCGAGGCATTGGTTGTTGGTTCTACTACTCCAAGCGGCTCCATGTGCGACAGCTTTGAGTGGGTCAAACGATTTTCTCAAATCTACGGCACACCAAATTTTTTGGGAACCACTGAAATCTGCAACTGGCACAAAGACGATGCGAATATATTAACGTTTGGATGTCCTACTCCTCCGGGAGATCATCGAAACGCAGATGTTATTCTCCTGTGGGGAAATAATCCAACCAACACTTGGCTCGCCCAAGCCGATGCTATCGGTCAAGGTAGAAGTGCCGGCGCAAAATTGATTGTTGTCGACCCTCGCCCGACTCAACTGGCTCGGCAAGCGGATTTGTGGCTACAGGTGCGTCCTGGAACGGATGCGGCTCTTGCTATGGGCATAGCAAAGGCGATGATCGACAGCGGAGCGATGGATGTCGATTTTGTCCGACAGTGGTCAAATGCGCCGCTGCTTGTCCGTAGCGATAACGGTAAATTCTTACGGGAAAGCGACTTTTTCCCCGACGTCTTAGAGGATCGCTTCGCTATCTGGAATCTTGAGAATCGTTGGGTAGAATTTTCCGGGTCTGCGCCTGGGTTGACGCCTACGTCGGCTGCGATTGAGGGTGTTTTCGCAGTCAACATCTCTTTTGGAAAAGAAAGGTTAAAAGTCAACTGCAGTCCAGCGTTTGAACATTTCCGACGTGCCGTGGCCCCGTACACTCCTGAGTTTGTGGAAGGACTCACCGGCATACCGGCACATTATATTCTGGAAGCTGCACAGCTTTTACGACGCGGACAACGAATTTCTCATTATGCCTGGTCCGGTGTTGGCCAGCATGGAAACGCGACTCAAACAGCGCGCGCGATTGCTACGTTGTACGCGCTAACTGGTGCGTTCGATCGAAAAGGTGCGAATTGGGTGTTGAAAACTCACCCTGTAAATCGTGTCGAAGACTATCATTCATTCGTCACAAAAGAGCAGCAAAAAAAAGCTTTAGGATTAGGTACGCGGCCGCTCGGGCCGGCATCTAAGGGTGTGATAAGCATACCTAGTCTATGCAATTCTCTGTTGGGTGAGGAGGGTTATAAGATCCGGGCGCTTCTGACGTTTGGGCTTTCTCCTCACACCTCGAATGTGGACCCGCCTAGGCTTGAAAAGGCACTAAAGTCTCTCGAGTTTCATGTCCATTGTGACTTGTTCGAGACGCCTGCATCGCACAACGCGGACATATTACTGCCATCCTGTAGTCTCGCGGAGCGAGAGGCTTTGCGGGTAGGTTTCGAAATAAACGAGGATTCAGTCGAACACGTGCAGGTGCGACCGCGGCTTATCACGCCGCGCGGTGAATCAAAGCCAGATTACCAGATTATCTTTGATCTTGCTGTCCGGCTAGGCTTTGACAGCGCGTTTTTCAACGGCGACGTCGTAGCTGGGTGGAATCATATCTTGGAACCGCTGGGAATAGACGTTGCGGAATTGAGGGCCCGAGCGGGAGGGATGCGATTGCCGATCCGGCAAACGGAGCGGAAGTATGCCGCGACAAATGGCACCGGCGGTTTTCAAGGATTTGCAACGCCTTCGGGACGAGTCGAGCTTTATTCTGAAGCGCTGCTGACGGCTGGCTATGACGCCGTCCCCGTGTATCGATCTGCAGCGCAAGGCTCTGGTTGCGCCCCCAACTCTGCCTATCCCTACCTGCTCAGCTCCGCGAAGAACGGCTATTACTGCCACAGTCAGCATAGGAACCTGGCTTCTCTTCGGAAGAGATCGCCGTTTCCTATAGTGGAGATCAGTGCAGCGCTGTCGCGTCACAAAGGAATCGAAGACGGTGATTGGGTGCGCGTGGAAACGGAAGCAGGCAACGCGCGATTCAAAGCAAAAGTTCTTCCGGAACTAGCATTCGACGTGTTGGTCGCCGAATTTGGATGGTGGCAAGCGTGCGAGGATTTAGGGCTCGACGCTTTGCCTTTGTCAGGTGACGCAAATTCGAACTTCAGCAACCTGGTGTCCGGGGCAATGCTCGATCCTGTAAGCGGATCGTCTTCACTGCGTTCCGTCGCCTGTGACGTGATCCTAGATCAGACATGCGGACCGCGCCGTTGGAGCGGTTACCGTGAGTTCGCAGTTGTCGAAACTCGCGAAGAGGCGGAGGGTGTTCGCACAGTACGATTGCAAGCTTCCGACGGCGGAGCGCTTCCCCATTTTTTGCCGGGCCAGCACATCACTTGTCAGTTTCCCAGTCTTGGGGACGTTACGAGATCCTATTCGCTTACCGGCCCTGCAGATCTGCATGGTGGTAATTCGTATTCAATTTCCGTGCGCCACGCGCGCGGCATCAGTACTGAGGGCGTTGAACACGAAGGCCTAGTTTCGTCACATATTCACAAACGATTAAGAGTTGGAGACCGAGTTTCTGTCAAGGCGCCAAATGGCGTGTTCGTTATCCCTAAGCGTGCCAAGCGGCCTCTTGTTCTCTTCGCAGGCGGCATTGGAATTACGCCATTCTTATCATTCTTAGAGAGCGTAGTGCGCGAGACTACGGCTCCGGAGATCTATCTTTTCTATTCCAATCGAAATCGACGAACGCATGCTTTCCGCGAGAGAATCGCGGCAGTCGAGCGACAGCTGCCGTCATTGAGTGTTGTGAACTACTACGATGAGAAATCTGCTGAGGATCCTGCCGGCTCGGTGATCGGAAGAATTACTGCCAATGCTGTTAGTGACGATTTGATCCAAGCGAGGGCGCGATTTTACTTCTGCGGCCCCGGGCCGATGATGACCGCGTTAACGAAACAGTTAGTTGATAGAGGCGTACCACCCTTCGACATTTTCAGTGAAGCATTCAAATCGCCGTCTCTCCCGAATCTCCAAGATATACGGCGATTTCAGGTGCATTTTAAGAGATCCAACAAAATCGTTGAATGGTCTGCTGACGCGGGACCGCTTCTATCCCTTGGAGAAAAGAGCAGCATCCCCCTGGCGAGCGGCTGTCGCGTCGGGCAGTGTGAAAGTTGTTCAGTAAGAGTAATTGCCGGTTCGGTAGCTCATTTATCAGGTGATGGACCAGAGGAACCAGGAATGTGTTTTGCCTGTCAGGCAATTCCTACTAGCGATTTGGTTGTAGATGCCTGAAGTGAAGATAACTCGAAATTTGCGCGCCAAAAACGCTTGACAGGTAACGAGGTTCGAGTGGCCGCCGCCCTGCTTGCGCTGGCTGTTTGGCGCAAGCAGGGCGGCGGCCAATAGAGGCGTCTAGCTCGCGCTTTCCACTGTTAAGCCCCTGGCAAGGTAATCCCTTACCGAGCCATTTCACCTGATTTCATAACCTAGCAGCGTCCGGGACCCGCTTCCGGCCGCTAGTGGCTTTCGCCCATAGAAAAGCCCACTATACACGGAGGAGACAATGCTTCACCATCCAGGACGCCCTCAGGCGCTCATCCAGGCTGCGGCCCTTGTGACCTGCCTAGCTTCCTTCAGTAGCCCAGCTAATGCCGTCGAACTCTACGGGATCGTCGACTCATATCTCGCCTCTACCAAGGCCAGCGGCGAAGCCGGTAACGTGGTCGGCATCCAAAGTGGAGGCATGTCTACTGCGTTCTGGGGAATGACCGGCGCAGAGGATCTGGGAAACGGCCTAAAAGCTAATTTTCGCCTGGAAGGATACTTCTTCACCGACACGGGGACCGCAGGCCGGTTGGCAACCGACACGCTGCATTCTCGCAACGCTTATGTTGGTCTAGAGGGCAGGCTCGGTGAAGTTCGACTAGGACGACTGTCCAATCCAATGTTTCTCGCCACGTCGCAGTTTGACGCATTCGGCGGATCAACTAAATTCTCCCCTATTCTTAATCCACTCTGGGCGCCCCAGTACGGCCGTTATATCGCTGGCGATACTGGTTGGAATAATGCAATCGGGTACTACACGCCGGAGGTTGGTGGATTATCCGGCCGCTTTGTCTACGGTCTGGGAGAGGCTGCTGGCACGAACTCCAGCAACAATGCGGTAGCCATGCTGTTTTTGGACAGGAAGCCACTCACTGCGACAGCGGCCTATCAACGGACACGAGTAGGCCCAGGTTTTCCGACGGGGAGTTGGGCCCAAAGCGTGTGTGTTGGGGCCGCAGCGTACGACTTCCAGTGGGCAAAGGCATTCCTCGAATACGTTGGAACGCGAGCCAGCGGCGGTGCGAGGTTCCGTACCGATACCTTTCACATCGGGACCACAATCCCGGCTGGTCCAGGCCGGGTAATGGCGGCCGCCGTTCAGACCAACATTCGTGCCGACGGGCAAGCGGGCACATGGCGGCGGGATATCGGCTTGGGGTATCTCTACTCGTTCTCCAAGCGCACTGATGGATACGTCAACGTTCTTTACGACAAGCTAAGTGATAAGGGGAGCGGCACAAGCGCTGGGATCGGAATCCGACATAAGTTCTAGAGTCCTCCAAGGGGCATGCCGGCAGAGTGTGGAGTTTTTCCAGGTTGGTCCGGCATCTCGCCGGTCCCGTCCCAGCGCTGTCCCGCGGAGTTGCGGTAGCAAACCACCGGCGGGCGGCGCGGGCGGTGGCCGCGGTGACGGAGGGGGTGGCTTTGATTTTGGTGCAATTTACGACGGTTTGCGAACCCAAGTTTGGTGCGGG
>NZ_JADGMP010000055.1:0-10742 GCF_015549295.1 Cupriavidus sp. IK-TO18 | reverse complement strand
AGGTCGTAGTTCTCGGTGGCGGCCTCGATCACGATGTCGGTGGCCTTGAGGTCGTCATATGACGTGCTGCCCTGGATGCGCGCCAGCGCGTCGGCCTTTTGCGCCTCGGTCAGCTTTTCCTTCTTGATCAGCCGGTCCAGGCTGCCCGCCACGGTGGCCACGCCCTTCTGCACGGCGGCGTCGCTGATGTCGACCATCACCACCTTCAGGCCGACCACTGCGCAGGCCTGGGCGATGCCATTGCCCATGGTGCCGGCACCGACGATACCTACTGTCCTGATTGCCATCTTCTCTTCCTCTGTTTGCTGGTTGCTTATCGATGTTTGCGTCAGTCGGCCTGCCTGGCCAGCGCGGCGATGATGCGCTCGGCATGCGCCTTGAGCACTTCCGGCTCCTGCATGTCGCGCGCATGGCCGCGCAGCGCCTGGTCGTTGTAGCGCGGCACGATATGGAAATGGATATGCGGCACGGTCTGGCCCGCCGCTGCGCCGTTGAACTGGCCGATCGAGATGCCGTCGGGGCTGAAGGCGGCGCGCACCGCGCGCGCCACGCGCTGCGTGGCCACGATGGCCGCCTGCGCGGCCTGCTCGGACAGGTCGAAGAGATTGACCGCCGCCTCCTTGGGCACCACCAGCGTATGGCCGTCGGCCTGCGGCATGATGTCCATGAAAGCGATGCTGTCGTCGTCCTCGTACACCTTGATGCATGGCATCTCGCCGCGCAGGATCTTGGCAAAGATATTGTTTGGGTTGTACTGGCTGTCCATGGTCTCGTATTGCGGTTGTCTCGGGATTTGGTTGCCGCCGGCGCCATGTTGCGGTTAGCTGCGGCGCAGCATTCGAGTGTAACGCAGGGCGACCCTGCACTGCGGCCGCCCTGCGCGATTACCGGTCACTGAGCCGGGTACTACGTGAATCCGGGTCTACATATTGCGCCGGTATTGCCCGCCGACCTCAAACAGCGCGTGCGTGATCTGCCCCAGCGAGCAGACCCGCACCGCGTCCATCAGCACCGCGAACACGTTCTGGTTGTCGATCACCGCCTGGCGCAGCCGCTGCAGCATCGCCGGCGCCTCGCCGGCATGGCCCTGCTGGAACGCGTGCAGGCGGTCCAGCTGGCTCTGCTTCTCGGCCTCGCTGGAGCGCGCCAGCTCCAGCTTCTGCGGGACCGGGTCGCCATCCGGATTGCGGAAGGTATTCACGCCGATGAGCGGCAGCGTGCCGTCGTGCTTAAGCTGCTCGTAGTAGAGCGATTCTTCCTGGATCTTGCCGCGCTGGTAGCCGGTCTCCATCGCGCCCAGCACGCCGCCGCGCTCGGCGATGCGCTCGAATTCCTGCAGCACCGCTTCTTCCACCAGGTCGGTCAGTTCCTCGATCAGGAAGCTGCCCTGGTTGGGGTTCTCGCACTTGGCCACGCCCCACTCGCGATTGATGATCAGCTGGATCGCCAGCGCGCGGCGCACCGATTCGCCGGTAGGCGTGGTGATGGCCTCGTCGTAGGCGTTGGTGTGCAGCGAATTGCAGTTGTCGTAGATCGCGATCAGCGCCTGCAGCGTGGTGCGGATATCGTTGAAATCGATCTCCTGCGCGTGCAGCGAGCGGCCCGAGGTCTGGATGTGGTACTTGAGCTTCTGGCTGCGCTCGTTGGCGCCGTACTTGTCGCGCATCGTCACCGCCCAGATGCGGCGCGCGACGCGGCCGAGCACGCTGTACTCCGGGTCCATGCCGTTGGAGAAGAAGAACGACAGGTTGGGCGCGAAGTCGTCGATGTGCATGCCGCGCGCCAGGTAGGCTTCCACGTAGGTGAAGCCGTTGGCGAGCGTGAAGGCGAGCTGCGAGATCGGGTTCGCGCCGGCCTCGGCGATGTGGTAGCCGGAGATCGACACCGAGTAGAAGTTGCGCACCTGGTGGTGCACAAAGTACTCCTGGATATCGCCCATTACCTTGAGCGAGAACTCGGTGGAGAAGATGCAGGTGTTCTGGCCCTGGTCTTCCTTGAGGATGTCGGCCTGCACCGTGCCGCGCACGTTCTGCAGCACCCAGGCGCGGATCTTGGCCTCTTCGTCGGCGGTCGGCTCGCGCTGGTTGTCGGCGCGGAACTTGTCGAGCTGCTGGTCGATGGCGGTGTTCATGAACATCGCCAGGATGGTCGGCGCAGGGCCGTTGATGGTCATCGACACCGACGTCGACGGACTGGTCAGGTCGAAGCCGTCGTACAGCACCTTCAAATCGTCGAGCGTGGCGATCGACACGCCCGAGTTGCCGACCTTGCCGTAGATGTCCGGGCGCACGTGCGGGTCTTCGCCGTACAGCGTGACCGAGTCGAACGCGGTCGACAGGCGCTTGGCCTCCATGCCCTCGGACACCAGCTTGAAGCGACGGTTGGTGCGGAAGGCATCGCCCTCGCCGGCGAACATGCGCGTCGGGTCTTCGTTCTCGCGCTTGAAGGCGAACACGCCGGCGGTGTAAGGGAAGCTGCCGGGCACGTTCTCGCGCATCAGCCACTTCAGCACCTCGCCTTCGTCCTCGAAGCGCGGCAGCACCACCTTACGCACCTTGGTGCCTGACAGCGTCGTCGTGACCAGGCCGGTGCGGATTTCCCTGTCGCGGATCTTCACCACGTATTCGTCGCCGCTGTAGGCCTCGCGCATCTGCGGCCACATCGCCAGCAGCTTGCGCTCGACCTGGCCTAGCGCGCTGTCGCGTTGGGCGGCGAGTGCATCGAGTGCAGCGCCATCGCCCTGCGCGGCCTGCAGCATGCGGCTGGATTCGCGCAACTGCTGGCGCTCGCGCGCGATGCGGCTTTGCTCTGCCACGCGGCGGTGGTAGGCGCGCAAGGTATCTGCCAGCTCGGCGAGATAGCGGCTGCGTGCCGGCGGCACGATCACGTTCTGGCCAGTGGAGATGCGCCCCCACAGCTCGGGCAGGGAACCGGGCCGCAACTTCAGGCCGCGCTCGGCCAGTGCCGCGCGCAATCCCTGGTACAGCATGGTCACGCCATCGTCATTGAAGCGCGATGCCTGCGTGCCGTAGACCGGCATGTCCTCGGCCTTGCCATGCCATTGCTCGCGGTTGCGCTGCACCTGCTTGGCCACGTCGCGCCACGCATCCTGCGCGCCCTTGCGGTCGAACTTGTTGATGGCGACGAAGTCGGCAAAGTCCAGCATGTCGATCTTCTCGAGCTGGCTGGCAGCGCCGAACTCGGGCGTCATCACGTACAGCGACAGGTCCACGTGCGGCACGATCGCGGCGTCGCCCTGCCCGATGCCCGAGGTCTCAACGATCACCAGGTCGAAGCCCGCCACCTTGCATGCGGCGATGACGTCCGGCAATGCCTGCGAGATCTCCGAGCCCGCCTCGCGCGTGGCCAGCGAGCGCATGAAGATGTTCGGATGGTTGATCGCATTCATGCGGATCCGGTCGCCCAGCAGCGCGCCGCCGGACTTGCGGCGCGACGGGTCGATCGAGATCACGGCGATCGACAACGCATCCTGCTGGTCGAGGCGGAAGCGGCGGATCAGTTCGTCGGTCAGCGACGACTTGCCGGCGCCGCCAGTGCCGGTGATACCGAGGACGGGAATCGAAGCCTGCTTCGCCTGCGCGTGCATCGCCTGCACCAGCGCGGCATCGGCCTTGCCGTTTTCCAGCGCGGTAATCAGCTGCGCCAGCGCGCGGCGGTCGCCGCCTGCAACCGGATCGAGCGAAGTGGGCGCGTAGCGCGACAGGTCGATGTCGCAGCGCTGCACCATGTCGGCAATCATGCCGGCCAGGCCCATGCGTTGCCCGTCTTCCGGGCTGTAGATGCGCGCCACGCCGTAGGCCTGCAGTTCGCGGATCTCGTCCGGCACGATCACGCCGCCACCGCCGCCGAAAACCTGCACATGCGCGCCGCCCTTTTCGCGCAGCAGGTCGACCATGTACTGGAAGTACTCGACGTGGCCGCCCTGGTAGCTGGAAATGGCAATGCCCTGCGCGTCTTCCTGCAAGGCCGCCGTGACCACCTCCTCGACCGAGCGGTTGTGGCCCAGGTGGATCACCTCGCAGCCGTGCGACTGCAGGATGCGGCGCATGATGTTGATCGAGGCGTCATGGCCGTCGAACAGCGACGCCGCCGTGACAAAGCGCACCTTGTTGGCCGGACCGCGGCCCTGCTCCGCCGGCTTGGGCTGCGGCGCACCGCGGCGCACATCATGCACATCGGAAAGGTCGGTCATTGTCTCCACCGTCTCTGGGTGTTGGCTGCCACCGCGAGGTCCGCCCGGGGTGCTGGTCTGCGCCGGCTTGGCGGGAAGTGCGCGGGCTGGCCCCGGGGTTGGGGCTGGTCGATTATATGACGTTGACGTAAACGTCAATCAATGAGGCGGAACCCCAACGGCGCGGGCAGCGGTGCTTATAGAGTAGGTGGCCGCGGCGCAGAGCAGGCAAACAAAAGGCCACCTCGCGGTGGCCCTCCCTGGGTACTTCGCCAGCAATGCAAGAGATCACCGGCACAACGCCCATATCCGGGGGCATTCCCCGAACGCATCCGTGCTGTGCTCCTCGACCCGATGGCGCAGCGCGTGCAGCCACGCCGCCATCCGCCGCATCGACCACGGTGCCGGCGTCTGGGCCAGCGTGAAGCGTGCTTCCGGGCCATCGCCCGACAGCCATACGCGATAGCCTTCCGGCAGCGCCAGTTCCTGGCCGGGCTCGAGCCAGATATCGTTGGGATTGCCCTCCACCGTCACCCACAGCTTGCCCGCCGCCGCGCAGACGGTCTGCCCGTAACCGGCGCGCCAGCTCACTGGCTGTCCGGGCTCGTCCAGTTCGAAAGTCCGTAGTTCGCGCATGATGCTCTCCTGATCAGCCTGGCGGAACCGATATCTCCGCCACGCTTCCATTATTCGCATCCCTCACTACAATCCCATGTACAGTTGTGAACAGTTTTCGATGAACTGTTCAGTAGTTTTCCCTGACAGTTGCACTGACAGTTGCATATCCCGGTTTCCCCCGGCTGCCTGCCTATGAAACTCATATTAGATGCTTCCACCGGGATTCCACTGACCGATCAGATCGTCAATGGCGTGAAGTCGTGGATCGGCAACCGCGAGGCCCGGCCGGGGGCAAAACTGCCCTCGATCCGCCAGCTGGCGGCGGAAAACGGCATCAGCCGCTTCCCCGTGATCGAGGCCTATGACCGGCTGGTGTCGCAGGGGCTGCTGGATTCGCGGCAGGGGTCGGGCTTCTACGTGGCGGACAGCCCGCTCGCGGGGCGCTCGGAGCGCGGCTGGTCGGACCCCAGCCTGGCGGAGGATCTTTCCGACCACATCCTGGAGCAGTTCAACCACCCCAGCAGCACGCTGAAGCTAGCCGGCGGCTTCGTGCCCGAGACCTGGCGCGACGTGGAAGGGCTGCAGCAGGCGATCCGCGCGATCTCGCGCACCGAGATCGACAGCGTGATCCACTACGCCACGCCGCTGGGCCATCCCGAACTGCGCAGGCAGGTGCTGCTGCGCGTGCGCCAGCTCGGCATCGCGGCGGAACTGCCGCAGGTGCTGATCACTACCGGCGCCAGCCAGGCGCTGGACCTGGTGGTGCGCCACCTGCTCAAGCCGGGCGATACGGTGTTCGTTGAGGACCCCGGCTACTACAACCTGTTCGGCCTGCTGCGGCTGCATGGCGTGCAGCTGGTGGGCGTGCCGCACACGCCCCACGGCCCGGACCCCGACGCGTGCGAGGCGCTGCTGCGCCAGCACAAGCCCAAGCTGTTCTTCACCAACAGCGTGCTGCAGAACCCCACCGGCTCGACGCTGGCGCCGCCGGTCGCGTTCCGGCTGCTGGAGCTGGCGCGCCGGCACGGCTTCCGCTTTGTCGAGGACGACATCTTCTCGGACTTCCAGACGTACTTCACCGACCGGCTGGCCACGCTGGACCAGCTCGAGCACGTGATCTACATCGGCGGGTTTTCCAAGACGGTGTCGGCGTCGCTGCGGATCGGCTACGTGGTGGCCGACAAGGCGCTGGTCAAGGACCTCGTCGACGTCAAGGTGCTGACCAGCGTCGCCGGCTCGCACTTCGCGGAAGCGGTCACGGCGGCGCTGCTGGAGCGCGGCGGCTATCGCAAATACATCGAGCGGCTGCGCCTGCGCGTGCGCGAGGCGTCGGCCAACGCGGTGCGGCAGCTGACCGGCTGCGGCTGGGAAGTGTTCTGCGAACCGAGCGGCGGCAACTTCCTGTGGGCGCGGCCACCTTTCATCGAGGATTCGCGCGACCTGGTGGCGCTGGGCGAGGAATTCGGCGTGACGCTGGCGCCGGGCAATTATTTCCGGCCCGGCGGCGAGGCCTCGGCCTGGATCCGCATCAACGCCGCCTATGCCAACGAGCCGCGCGCGGTGGCCTTCATGAAGGCCGCGGCGGAGCGCCGCCCGCGCTGACGCCTAGCCGCCGTGGTTATGCAGCACGGCGTTGCGCCGCGCGTAGGCGAAGTAGATCACCAGCCCCAGCGCCAGCCACACCAGGAAGGCAATCCAGGTCAGTGCCTGCAGGTGCGCCATCAGGAACAGGCAGAAGCCGACCGACAGCAGCGGCACCACCGGCACGCCCGGGCAGCGGAACGCGCGCGGCAGGTCGGGACGGGTCTTGCGCAGCACCAGCACCGCCACCGAGATCAGCGTAAAGGCCGCCAGCGTGCCGATATTGATCAGCTCGGCCAGCACGTTCAGCGGCACGAAGCCGGCAATCGCGGCAAAGATCAGGCCCACGGTCCAGGTGGCGAAGTAAGGCGTCGCATGCACGGGATGCACCGACGACAGCCGCTCCGGCAACAGCCCGTCGCGCGACATGGCGAAGATCACGCGGGTCTGGCCGTAGGTCATCACCAGGATCACCGTGGTCATGCCCAGGATCGCGCCCAGGTCGACAAAGCCCGCGACCCAGTTTTGCCCCGCGTATTGCAGCGCCAGCGACACCGGGTGGTCGACGCCGGCAAACTTGGCGAACGGCACGATGCCGGTCATGATCGCCGCCACCACGACATACAGCACCGTGCATACGGCCAGCGAGCCGACGATGCCGATCGGCAGGTCGCGGCGCGGGTTGCGCACTTCTTCGGCCGCAGAAGTCACCGCATCGAAGCCGATAAAGGCGAAGAACACCAGCGCCGCCGCATTGAAGATGCCGCTGAAGCCGAACGGCGCAAACGGCTCCCAGTTGGCCGGCTGCACGTGCCAGACGCCGACCGCGATAAACAGCACCACCACGCCGATCTTCACGGCCACCATCAGGTTGTTCACGCGCGTGGATTCGCGCACGCCGTAAGACACGACCCAGGTGATGGCCAGCATGATCAGGCAGGCCGGGAGGTTGATCAGGGTCTCCACGCCTGGCACCGAGCCCGGCGCGGCGGTCAGCGCCGCCGGCAGCTTCAGCCCGAAGCCCGCCATCAGCGACTGGAAATAGCCCGACCAGCCCACCGATACGGCCGAGGTGGCCAGCCCGTATTCCAGCAGCAGGTCCCACCCGATCATCCACGCGACGATCTCGCCAAGCGTGGCATAGCTGTAGGTATAGATCGATCCCGATACCGGGATGGCCGAGGCAAACTCCGCGTAGCACAACGCGGCAAAGCCGCACGCCAGCGCGGCAATGACGAAGGACACGGTCAGCGCCGGCCCCGCGGTCAGCGCGCCGGTGCCGGTCAGCACGAAAATCCCGGTGCCGATGATGGCGCCGATTCCCATCATCACCAGGTCGACCGGACCCAGCACCTTCCTCAAGCCGTCATCGCGCGCGACGGCCAGCATCGCGTCGATGTCCTTGGTGCGGAACAAACTCATTCAGACTCCTGCAGCAGTGGCCGGCGCGCCTGCTTCTGCATTGGCGGCGGCCCGGAAAAAGCGCGCTAGTTTACGCCTGCCGCACTGCGCGGACGTCACTTTCGGCGCCAGCGCCCCAGCGGGCACGACGTCGGAATGATAGAGAACGCGCGATCGCCCGGTGCTGACCGGCCTCAGCCGGCCTGAGCCGGCCTGAGCCGGCATCAGCCGCCGCACCCGGGCGCGGCAAGAATGCCGTCCACGCGAGCCAGCGCGGCGGAGAGCGGGTCCAGCATCAGCATGGCGGTGCCGGCGAGCGCCAGCACCACGAACAGGAGAATCCGGGCCTGCCGCGTGCACGGCATCGTGCAGGCCGCCACCAGTGGCGCCAGCGTGGCGGACGCCAGCAGAAGTTTCAGCAACATGATGCCGATTCAACGACTCGGTGCCACAGCCTGCGCCCGGCCAGTCGCCACCACCGGCAACGCCCCCGCCCGGCGCAGCCCGAACCACGAACATGCCGCCGAACACAGCGTGATCCCGACCAGCGCGACGATGGTGTGCCGGTAGCTGCGCGTGGCATCGAACGACCACGCGCCCAGCTGCACCGTCAGGAAGGCGCCCAACTGGTGGCCCAGGAACAGCAGCCCGAATACCTTGCCCTTGATCCGGCTGCCATAGCGCTCGAAGCAGAACATCGAGGTCAGGATCACCGTGCCCAGGTAGCTTGCGCCAAAGCCCATTGCAAAGGGCAGCACGCCAAGGCCCGGCACCAGCAGCAGCACCATCGACAGCGAGCGCAGTGCATAGAACCCCGCCAGCAGGCGATGCTTGTCCCACCGCAACGCCAGCGCGCCGGAGACAATGCCGCTGGCCAGCTCCAGCACGCCCAGCGTGCTCAGCGCGGTGCCCATCGCCAGCCGTGGCACGCCTTGTCCCTGCCAGTGCGCCACCAGGTGCACGTCGATGAAGGCCATGGTCGCTCCACAACCGAAGAAGCCCGCCGCCAGCGCATAGAAGACCGGGTCGCGCCGGACCACCGCCCATGCCGAGACCTCCGCCGCCTGCGGCGCCGGCGCGGCTCGCGGCTCCCGGCGCGAGGCCAGCCACAGCGCGCCAGCCACCGGCAGCGCGAACACCACCCCCGCCGCGCCGAAGGCCGTGGTCCATCCCGCCCGCGGCTGCAGCCAGATCCACAGCGGCGACAGCACGATGAATCCGATCGCGGTACCGTTCGTCACGACCGCATAGGCCAGTCCCTTCCTGCGCTCCTCGAACAGGCGATCGACCAGGATGCCCATCGGCACAAAGGTCATCGCCGCCAGGCCGAACGCGCCCGCCAGCCCGAACGCCAGCACGAAGAATGCGAGCGACTGGTGCCACCACGCCACGCTGCCCAGCGCCAGCCCCGCGGCCAATGCTCCCGTCGCGGCCGTGCGCAGCGGCCCGACCCGATCGCTTAGTGCGCCGACCACCGGCGACATCAGTCCCGTCGCCAGCATGAACACGCTGCCGGACCAGGCGAACTGCGCGCGGCCCTGGCCGAAGTGGGCAGCGAGGTCGACGAAATACACCTGGTACAGGCCCTTCACCGCGGTCGAGACGAACATCGCGGCAAAGCCGATGGCGACCAGCGCGAGGGTGATCGCGGGGATGCGGGTGCGGGTCATGGCGGTTCCTGTGTCGGGCGGGCTTGCCGACATGCTAAGCAACGCCATCCTGCCGCCACGGCAAGGTCGTGGACCAAAAAAGCAAATCTTCAGCCATGGCTGTTGCAGCGCCGCCGGATCGCGCGAGAATGGCGGCATCGGACCGTTCGCCCTTTCCTTGCCGCCATGACCACCGCCTATCTGCTGGTGCTGCCCAATGTCCACATGCTCGACCTCGGCGGCCCGCTCCAGATCTTTTCCTGCGTAGCGGAACTGGGCCTTGCACCGCTGCGGGTGCGCTGCGCGGGACCGCATTCGAGCGTCACGTCGTTCCAGGGACCGGCGTTGGGCCAGGTCGAACGGCTGCCTGCGCGACTGGAACCGGGCGATGTGGTGCTGGCGATCGGCAGCAAACTTCTGGACACACTGACCACTTCCGCGGCGTGGCGTGATACGGCGGCCTGGCTCAGGGAAACGTTTGCCGACGGCAGGAACGCGGGCGTGCAGGTCGCCGCCGTCTGCACCGGCGCTTTCCTGCTGGGCGCCGCGGGCCTGCTCGACGGCCGCCTGTGCACCACCCACCATGGACATACCCGCCGCCTGCGCGCGCGGCATCCAGCCGCGTCGGTCATCGACAACCGGGTCTTCGTTCGCGATGGCAATGTATGGACGTCGGCCGGCGTTGCCTCCGGCATCGATCTCGCGCTGCGGCTGGTCGCCGACGCTTACGGCGATGACGCCGCCATCGCCGTCGCGCGCGACAACGTCGTGCCCTTCCGCCGCTTCAGCGGCGATCCGCAGCTGGCGCCGCAATTCCGCGCGCGTTCGCATGGCAACGCACTGGTGCATGCGGTGCAGGACGCGATCACGCGCGAGCTCCATGCCAATGTCGCCGACCCGCGCTTCGCCGACCGCTTTGCCATCAGCGTGCGGCACCTGTCCCGCATCTTCCATGAGGAAACCGGCCTGACGCCCAAGCAATACCAGCTCACGCTGCGCATGGCACGCGCGCGCAAGCTGCTTGCGTCATCAAGCCTGGCCGTGGAGGAAATCGCGCTGAAGAGCGGCTTCGCCAGCGTGCAGGCCTTTCGTGCCTGCTGGAACAAGACTGAGTCAGCCACGCCGAGGGCGTACAGACAGGCGCGTGCCGGCACGCAATAGCCGACAGACACAAGCCCCGTACGAAAACCCCGGCTCACTATGATAAGAGTGGCCGCCCGCAGGGCCGTAAGTCAAACCAACCCTTACTTAGCCACCGGCATCGTAAATTCAGCCCCCTTGGCAATGGCATCCGGCCACCG
>NZ_JADGMP010000054.1:0-50672 GCF_015549295.1 Cupriavidus sp. IK-TO18 | reverse complement strand
ACGCAGGACGTCGCCAACGACATCCGCAAGAACATGCAGTCGCATGCCGGCGTGTTCCGTACGCAGAAGCTGATGGACGAAGGCGTCGAGCGCATCCTGGAAGTGTCCGAGCGTGCCGACAACATCCACCTGAAGGACAAGTCCAAGGTCTTCAACACCGCGCTGGTGGAAGCCCTGGAAGTGGCCAACCTGGTGGAAGTGGCCAAGGCCACCATGATCTCGGCGGCCGCCCGCAAGGAATCGCGCGGCGCCCACGCGCACAGCGACTTCCCGAACCGCGATGACCAGAACTGGCTCAAGCACACGCTGTTCTACAGCGAAGGCAACCGCCTCGACTACAAGCCGGTGAAGATGGAACCGCTGACGGTGGAAAGCGTGCCGCCGAAGGCCCGTACCTTCTGAGCACCGCATCGTAGAGACAACAGGACCCACAGAAATGAAGCGTATTTTCGAAGTCTACCGCTACGATCCGGACAAGGACGCCGCACCGCGCATGCAGACCTACGAGGTCGAACTCGACGGTCACGAGCGCATGCTGCTGGACGCGCTGGTCAAGCTCAAGAAGCTGGACGAGACCATCTCGTTCCGCCGTTCGTGCCGCGAAGGCGTGTGCGGCTCGGACGCGATGAACATCAACGGCAAGAACGGCCTGGCGTGCCTGACCAACATGCGCGAGCTGCCGGACCGCATCGTGCTGCGTCCGCTGCCCGGCCTGCCGGTGGTGCGCGACCTGATCGTCGACATGACGCAGTTCTTCAAGCAGTACAACTCGATCAAGCCGTTCCTGATCAACGACGAGCCGCCGCCCGAGAAAGAGCGCCTGCAGTCGCCGGAAGAGCGCGACGAGCTGGATGGCCTGTACGAGTGCATCCTGTGCGCGAGCTGCTCGACCTCGTGCCCGTCGTTCTGGTGGAACCCGGACAAGTTCGTCGGCCCCGCCGGCCTGCTGCAGGCTTACCGCTTTATCGCGGACAGCCGCGACCAGGCCACCAGCGAGCGCCTGGACAACCTGAACGACCCGTACCGCCTGTTCCGCTGCCACAGCATCATGAACTGCGTCGACGTGTGCCCGAAGGGTCTGAACCCGACCAAGGCCATCGGCAAGATCAAGGAACTGATGGTTCGCCGCGCGGTTTGACGCGTCGCGACGCCGGTCAGTGCGGTTGGTTCGCCTTGCCCTGAGGTGACTTTCCGCGCGACCGGCGGCTTTTACACCCTCCGCTCCTGGAGCGGCCCGGCGTGGAAAAGCCGAACTACGCCCAACGGGCTATCTGTCAACGCCACGCCTGGGTGAACTCGCTGATCACCCTCTCCAGGTGGTTGCGCATTGCCGCCCGCGCCGCCATCGCGTCGCGGGCCATCACCGCCGCGAAGATCCGCTGATGGTCTTCCTGCGATGCCTCCCGTAGCCCGGTGGTATGGAAGTGTTCCTCGATCTTGCTCCACAGCGGATCGCTGCGCCCGCTATCCCACAGTGCGGCGACCATATGCAGCAGGACCCGGTTGCCGGTCGATTCGGCAAGGCACAGGTGGAACTGGCGGTCCGCCGCCTCGTTGGCCTGCTTGTCGTCCATGTGCTCGCGCATCAGGCTCAGGGCCGAGAACATGCGGTCAAGATCGCTGTCCTTGCGCTCGCTGGCCGCCAGGCCGGCGACTTCCGCCTCGATCAGGGCCCGGGCGCGCAGCGATTCGATAGGCCCCGGCCGCCACGGCATCTCAAACGGCTCGGGACCGGGCGCGGGCGCTCCTGCGCAGACGTAGATTCCGGAGCCGCCGCGCACTTCGACCAGCCCCTGGACCTCCAGCGCGATGATTGCCTCGCGCACCAGGGTACGGCTGACGCTGAACCGCTCGGCCAGGGTGCGTTCGGACGGCAGCCGCATGCCGGCGGAGAACTCTCCGGATGCGATCAGTGCCTGCACCTGGCCGGCCAGGCTCAGGTACGACCGGTCGCTGGCCGCTGGCGGGTTCTCGACTGACGGACGGGTTGCAGGATCGCTGGTGGAATGTCGCATTGCAGGTAAGGCGGCGGCTGCCCAATGTCATCACCGGTTGACCAATCGCCACAAAAACGCGGCATGGCCGGGCAGTGCCTGATGCATCCCATGGTAAACCATGACGGCAAAATTGGGCAACCTGTTCATAATTGGTGAACCAAATAAACCAATCCGGTACACCAATGCTGCGTGGCCTCCGGGCCATGCCGCGCGCCGGTTCGCACTACAGGTCGGGGTTTTTCCGCCCTGTTCTGCCGCAACAGAGTCGCCCCAAGGATGCCCCCCATGAAGATGTCGTTCCGCTGGTTTGGCCCGTCCGACCCGATTCCTCTCGAATACATCCGGCAGATCCCGGGCATGACCCACATCGTCTCGGCCATCTACGACGAACCCGTCGGCGAGGTATGGCCACTGGACAAGATCCTGGCGCTCAAGTCCACCATCGAGGCGGCGGGGCTGCAGTTCAAGGTCGTGGAATCGGTTCCGGTCCATGAGGACATCAAGCTTGGCAAGCCGACGCGCGAGCGGCTGATCGCGAACTACCAGCAGAACATCAGGAACCTGGCCGCCGCGGGCATCGAAGTCATCTGCTACAACTTCATGCCGGTATTCGACTGGACCCGTACGGAACTGGCGAAAAAGCTCGATGACGGCTCGACCTGCCTCGCCTTCAGCACGCGGGAGGTCGAACTGGTTGACGTCAGCCAGGGCATCGCCCTGCCCGGCTGGGATTCCAGCTACGAGCCAGGTGAGCTGCAGTCGCTGCTGGCTGAATACCGCGGCATCGACGAAGCCAGGCTCTGGGAGCATCTGGAGCATTTCCTGCACGCGATCATTCCCGTGGCGCAGGAGTGCGGGATCAAGATGGCCATTCATCCGGACGATCCGCCGCGCCCCATTTTCGGGCTGCCGCGCATCGTCAAGGACCGCGACGACCTGGCACGCATCCTCGGGATCGTCGACACGCCGGCAAACGGCCTGACGCTGTGCTCGGGCTCGCTTGGCGCCCGCCCGCAGAACAACGTCGAGGCGCTGGTGCGCGAGTTCGGCGGCATGGGCCGCATCCACTTCGCCCATATCCGCAACGTCAAGATCACGCCGGAAGGCGACTTCGAGGAAACCGCCCACCTGTCGAGCTGCGGCTCGCTGGATATCGCCGCGATCGTCAAGGCGTACCACGACGTCGGCTTCCAGGGCTATTTCCGCCCCGACCACGGCCGCATGATCTGGGGCGAGACGGGCAAGCCGGGATACGGCCTCTATGACCGGGCACTCGGCGCGGTCTATATCAACGGGATGTGGGAAGCGATGGAAAAGACGGCCTGAAGCGCCGTGGGGCTGCGGCCCTGTCAAAACATAATCGGAGACCTGTCATGACAATCACCAAGAAATCGCCCGTGAATTCGCGCCGTTCCGCGTTGATCCTGGGCGTCGCTGCGCTCGGCCTTGGCGCGCTGGCGACAACGGCCGCCTGGGCACAGACCACCTGGCCGACCAAGCCGGTGACACTGCTGGTCGGCTTCCCGCCCGGCGGCCAGACCGACTTCGCGGGACGTGCGCTGCTTAACGGCCTGCAGAGTTCGCTCGGCCAGCCGTTTGTCATCGACAACAAGGCCGGTGTGAATGGCAATATCGCCTCCATTGAGGTCATGCGCGCGGCGCCGGACGGGAATAAGCTGCTGGTAGGCAACGGCTCGATGACGATCATGCCGCACGTCTACACCAAGCTCGGCATCGTCGACCCGCAGAAGCTGACGCCGATCGGCGTGATGCTGCAGTCGCCGCTGGTCCTGGTCGTGCCCGCCAGTTCGCCCATCAGGACGTACGCGCAGTTTGTCGAGGAGGTAAAGGCGCGGGACAAGTCCGGCAAGACCATCGACTATGGCTCGGGCGGCACCGGCGCATTGCCGCATGTCACGATGGAGCTGCTGCGCGAGCGCATGGGCGGCCCCAAAATGAACCACGTGCCTTACAAGGGCAGCAGCCCGGCGATGGTCGACCTGATGGCCGGGCGCCTGGATGCGATGTTCGATGCAACCTCGGTCGTCGCGCCCTTCATCAAGTCGGGCCAGCTGCGGCCGCTGATGGTCACCGGACCCAAGCGCGTGGCCATGATCCCGGATGTACCGACGGCCACCGAGAGCGGCATCAAGGACTTCACCATCATCTCGTTCATCGGCCTGTACGGGCCGCCGGGCCTGAGCCCCGACATCGTCAAGAAGGCCAACGGCGCGTTGAATACGGCGCTGAAGGACCCTGCCGTCGTCAAGAGCATCGTCGACCGCGGCGACGAGCCCGGCGGCGGCACGCCCGAGCAGCTCGCAACGCTGACCCGCACCCACTACAAGATGTGGGGCGAGGTGGTGAAGGCCAACAACATCACGGCTGATTGAGGCCGTGCAGGCCGGCGCATGCCGGCCTGCCGCCAGCGCCGCGTCGCCCGACTGCGTTCCACCCTCCACGCAAAAAAAAAGACACCGCGCTAACGGTGCCTTCAATGGGAAATTCAATGAATGAAGATTGCGAATTGTCTCAAGTATTTTGACTCGGGAAAATTGAAAGTTTTTTACATCAGTTTTTTGGGTGGCACTAGACGAGGGATTCGCAATTTCCCGCTCGCGCGGGTTCATTAGCCGGAAACATTGGCCGGACACGTTCCACCGGACGACTACCACCCGCTTCGGCAGGCAGCCTCCTCGTCTCGCAGCGCTCCGGCAGGCGCTCCGCCCTGGCCGGCGCTCCATCGTCGACGGCATCGAGCTCGGCGCAGTGCTTGAAGTCGCTCTCCGCCAGCCGCATGCCCAGAAACTTTCCGAACGCATCGAGTTGAACCTGCGACGTCATCCCGGCGCTACCGCCGATTGCCGGGCAGATGATCCACGTCGTCCCGTCCTTGGTGAAGAGGCGCAGGCGCCTGACCTGGTCTGCCGGCTGGAGTGCATGCTCCTCGCTGGCGAGCCCGCCTAGCGAGAAGGCTTCGATGTATTCGTCGGCATGGCGATGGCTCAGGCAAATGACGACCTTCGGGCGCCAGCGGGCGCGTGTCTTTGCGAGAAACCGGAAACGTTCGCCATGCCGGCACAGATCCAGGTAGCGCGACTGCGGGATCAGTTCAGGCTGGCCCCGGAACGCCTTGGACCACGTCGTTCGTCCGTCGACATGGGCAGGCAGCGGAAACAGGCTGAGCCGGAACTCTGCACCCCTCGGCGAGTAGAGATGGCGCCGGTAGTATTGCTCCCAGTCGTTGTCCCCGAGCCGGACGCGCAGCGCCTCGGCCCGCGCGGCCGCCATGATGCGCGCCATGCACTGATGGCCGAACCACTTGCCCATGTCTTCCCGGTACTGGTGGCGGAACACGGCGTCCCAGGCCGGCGGTGCCATACGCGGCTGTAGCGGTGCGACGAGTGGCTCGGAGCAGGCTGGGCTTCTGTCGCATATCCAGACCGGAGCCTTCGGATTTCCGCCTTCCATCCCAACGTAGGAGGCAAAATAACGATCCAGGTCCGGACGCGCGAACACCTTTGAATGCTGCATACTATCCCTTGCTGCTTGGTGGGACCCCCGACAGACAATGCCGCGGCATGCCGCGGCCTCTGTGGCGCGCGTGCTGCCGTGGTCTTTCGCAAATCGTTATTGGCAGGTACGGTGCGAGGAATTCAGTGTGCCGCCGCATGCGACATCCTCGCGCCGACCGGGTCTTTTCAAATGCCCGGATCTGCTTGTTTTAATGATGGTTCGGGCTGGAACCCGCCTCCGATGCCCACCTGACACAAAATCCGGTCAGGCGGGGCGCCGAACGCAGTCGCGGGTTCGAGGAAATACGGTGAGCCCACGTCATCCTGTAACACAGGATTATTCCCATCCTTGTTTGAACTTCTGCCATGGAGGAAAAACGCCTTCCCTGGCATCGCACGCTTGGCGATGATTTACGCCGAAGATAAAAATGATATTTATCTGAACGCGCGCCCGGCGACTTTAGCAAAACTGAATAGAGCTATATAGATTTTTTCGATTGAATTAATTCTAACCCAGCCTCACCCATTTAGGAATTTCAATCTTCTAAGGTCTGACATAAGTGATTTGCTGCGATGCAATATCCCTGGGATTGCGTTTTCTATCCCCTCACCCGAGGGGATAGAAAACCGCGACCTGCTTCACAAACTCAGAACCCGGAGAAACGAATGCCGATCGAGCCGTAGCCGTAGTAGCGATCCAGCTTGCCCGCGGTCGTCGCGTTATAGAGGAACGGGATGGTGCCGACGAAGTTGTACAGCGACGCCTGGCCGCGCAGGAACACTTCCACGTTCTTCACCACCGCATACGAGAGCTCCAGGCCCAGCGTGTGGTTGGAGCGGATTGGCGAATTACCGTAGCTTTGCGTGCGGCTGTCGACATTGCTGCGCAGCAGGTATTGGAACTGGTATCCGAGCCGCGCCGCGAAGCGCTCGTATTTCCAGCGCCATGACCCGCCCAGGTTCAGATAGCCGGCTGTGTAGTTGAAATCATCGTTGAAGTTCAGCCCGAACTGGCTGGCGTCGACCGAGAACGACGCCGACTGCAGGGTAACGTTGCCCACGTTGCATGGCGCGGCCAGTTGGCCATTGGCGAGATTGTCGGAGCCGATAGCGACATTGAAGTTGCAGTTGCCTCGCTGCAGGCGGGTATTGATGCTGCCGATCGACACGCGGCTGATGCCGAGGCCGATGAAGCCGGTGAGCTGGTTGCGCTCGGTCAGCTCGCCGGAGAAGATGACGTCGGCCTGCGCCTGGACGTCATTGGCGTTATTCACGGTGAGGCTGTTGAACGTCGTATTGCGGACCATCACCGGCGAGGAGCGGTTCAGGCTGCCGGAGTGGTCTCCCCATAGCGAGAAACGCAGCATGATGCGATCGCGAGCACCGGCCTCGGCGAGCGGGTCGTAGTGCATCGCCAGCATCCAGGTATCGATCTGGTTGTGGTCTTGCCCATAATCGATGCCACGGCGCCAGTAGGTGGCCGACCCCGACCAGTGCGGCGAGAACTTGTAGCCCAGCATCAGCTTGCCGCCGCGATAATCGCCGGCGTTGTCCGACACCGGTCCCTGCCGCCCGCGCAGGTTGAAGACATCGACAGTGCGATCGACCATGTCGTAGCTGGCCTCCACCCGCACCGAGGTGAACTCCCCGGTGGCGGGCTCGGCCTGCATGAACACATCGTCGGGCGCGGCACTGGCCGTGCCCACGCACGACAGGCCCAGCATCAGGGCGCAGGCGTGGTCCAGCCGGCGCTTGCGAATCAGCTGCATAGAAGACTCCGAGGCCACTGGGCGAGCCTCATGCGTCGCGCGCTCCTGCGAGATGCCCGACACAGACACAAAAAAGCCCGGTCACCCGCGGCGCGGCCTTGAGACACGCGTTCGGATGACCGGGCGGCCTGGCCTTCCCCATCCGGGCGGAAGGCACCGCTACGCGCCGGTCACGGGTTCAGCGTCACCGTGGTCTTGAGGCCGTCACCGACCACCATCTCGGCGTCGGTCTTCACCAATGCCGTCTTGGCGAATTCCACGTCGCCGTTGACCAGCATGCCCACCTTCACATCCCTGCCCTGGGCACCGGTGGTTGTGGCAAACGTCACGGGGAACGTGCTGGTGGCAGTTGGCGTGAGAGCGTCAACCTGCGCCTGGCTCAGCGCGCCGGCAGACCTGAGCTTGCCGAGGAACACCGTGAACGGCAGGTTCAGCGAGCCGCCGTTTGCGGTGGAGAACAGGCTGTCGGCGGCGCTGTTGGTCAGGCTTGCCGCGGCAGACACGTTGCCACTGATCCGGAACGAATAAGCAGTATTGGCAGGCACCACCGCATCCACCAGTTGCGACCCGTTGAACGTCAGCGTCACGTTCTCGATGATGACATCGACCTGGTTGCCGCCGTAGGTATAGCTCAGGCCAGCGCGCAGTTGCGACGGGCCGCCGTTGAAGGCGTTGCCATTCTGCGTCACCGCAACCTGGATCGCGCCCAGCGTGCCGCCCGTGGCCGAGATCGTGTCGGTGATCGGGTAATTGACGCCGTTGATCGTCAGGTTTGACAGCAGCAGGTAGTTCTTCAGCCCGACCGCGTTTGCCACGTTGTTGATCGCGCCGGCATCCACCGTGCTGCCGAGTTCAGCAGTGACCTGCTGGATCTCGGCGGTGTTGCCGGTCGACACCGCTTCGCCGAGTTCAGCCAGCCTGGTCGTGATCGATGCATCGCTCAGCCCGTCGGTCGTCACCGCCTGGACCAGCGCCGTGGTCGTCGTCGACTGCGCGCTTTCGGTCACGATGTTGAGCGATCCGCTTTCCGTCAGCGCCGACAACGTCGCGGTCGGGCTGCTACCCAGATCGACGGCCTCCAGCGCCGTGCTCACGCTTGCCACCTGGGTTGTGATTACCGGCGCGGCCAGTGCGGCCACATTGGCGGCCACGACACCGATGTCCGAGCGCAGTTCGGCAGGCAGGCCGGCCTGGGCGTTCTGTACAGCGCTGGACACCACATTCGTGACCAGCGCAACGCTGGTCAGGTCTGCCGTGCCCGGAGTGCTCGCCACGGCGTTGGCGACTGCCTTGGAGGCGGCCGCGGCCGTATCCGCGGAAGTCAGCGTGCCACCCGTGCCCAGGCCGGTCAGCGTCTTGGCGACATGGTCGACAAGTTGCTGCACAACGACCGCCGCCCGCAGCGCCGCCGCGTCCTGCATCGGGTCGAGCGTGTTCAGATCCTTGCCTGCCAGGCCTAGGCCGGCCGCCAGGGGGGCCGCCTGACCCGAGCCGACCTGGACCGCCAACGTGGTCAGCGGCGAGACCACCTGGATTACGCCCTCCTTGCTATCCAGCGCCGGTGCCTGCAGTACACCGGCGAACGGCTGGTTGGTACCGATATCGGTGCCGCCGGTCACTCTCAGCGCACTCTTCGCGCAACCCGCCGGGAAGGTAAAGTCCCCGCTTCCATTCGTGACCGCGGTCTTGTTGTCGCAGTCAAGGAAGGTGACAGTCGAGCCGGACAGGTAGAAGTCCACCGCCTTGCCGCTCACGGTGGCGGGCTGCGAAGGCGGCGGCGAATCGTCGCCGCCGCCGCAAGCCACGAGCGTTGCCGCGGCGCTGGCCATGATGCCAAGGATGAAGATGTTCCGGGTTTTGGTTTGCACGCTGCTCTCCTGAGATCGATACTTCGCTACAACGAAACATGGTGGGGACTACTGCGACGGAGTACTGCCGCGCACGGTCTCCGGCGCCCTACGCTGCCGCTGATGCCACGCACGAGACTGGCGAGCGGGTGCAGTGGCAGCGATCTTGCAGATCGCGGCAGCCCGCAGATAAACGCATCCACCAATCCGTGTCACCCCTACATGGCGGGGGAAAGCCAATCATTTGCTGCACAGACCGCGCCACCAGGCGAACGGTATCGGCGACCCGCGCGCGCCATGACTCATGACGCCCTCGCGATCGGCTTCTCTGTACCGGTCGAGAACCCGAGGAAATCGTCCGGCCGCAGCCAGCGCGTGATGTACTGCCCCATCGCGTCGAGCAGGACATCGGACATCATTCCCGCTGCGCCAGCCAGTGGCGGACAGATGATCCATGTGGTGCCGTCGCGCTCGAGCACACGCAAGGTCTTGGGCTGGTCGGCAGGCTGCAGGACGTGGTCGGTGGCGCGCGCCTGCGCGAGCACGAACGCCTGCACGAAGTCGTCGGCGTGCCGTTCGCCCAGGCATATCACCACCTTCGGCTTCCAGCGCCGGCGGATCCCGTCGATGAAGGCAAAGCGCCGGCCTTCGCGGCACAGGTCGAGGTAACGCTGCCTCGGCAAAAGCTCCGGCTGGCCGCGAAACGCCTTCGACCACGGGGTCTGATTGATCAAGCGCGCCGGCAGCGGGAACAGGCTGAGCTTGAACTCGGCGCCGTGCGGCGCGTACAGATGATGATCGAAGTAGTGCTTCCAGTCCTGCTCGCCCATGGCCGTGTTGAAGACCTGTGCTCGCGCCGCCGACATGATGCGGGCAATCCTCTGGTGCGACTGCCAGCGCTCCATGTGATGACGATACTTGCAACGGTAGGCGGCATCCCATGCGCCGGGTTGGCGGCGAGGAACCAACGGGGCCAACAGCGACGCCCCGCTCGGATGCGGAGAGCTATCGCAGAACCATACCGCAGCGCCTGGGTTTCCACCTTCCATCCCTACGTACGAAGCGAAATACGCATCCAGCTGTTCCCGCGTGAATACCGTATGTGGCTCTGTTTTCTTTCTCATTTCCTTGCCGCGGTTGAGTGAAGGATGCCCGGCTGCCGAGCCGCATCGGCCTTTCACGGGCATCACACAAACTCGGCGGTCCCGAACCTGCTCGCCAATGCTTTTTATTCTCACCCCCGGTGCGGGGGGTGTGCTGGCCTCTCGCTTCCCTCCTTGAGCGGGGTAACGCTGGAGTCAGCGTCACGGCATTTTCGCGCGCGGAAAATCGACGAAGCCCATCGCGAATAGCGGCCGAACGCTTCATCGGCCAAGGCCAGGCTTTCCCTTCTGATGAAGGGTACCGAGGCATTTCGCTGCATCGCACTATTCGCACCTGAAAACACGAAGCACGCCGGTGCCATCAGCGCGCCGGCAGCAAAAAGAGCGTTGCGGTTCCGTGGACGGCCCTCAAGGATGCGGCCGTGGCCGGTCGTCAGCTGACCGCCGCCACACCATGGAACCGGCTGCCGCAATGCAGCCCCGCACGACTCTGCTTTGTCCACACCTTGAGCATGCACAGCAACGATGCATGCCATGCAACGAGCCTGGACGCCACTGCGCGCGGACCGGAGGTTCGGAGGAGACAACAACGGCATGGGCACTCGATTGAACGCCCATTACTCAACGCTTCTGGGGGAAGCAATTGGGTATCTATCGCGATATGTTTGCCAGGCACCATGATCAGCTCGCGCTGATGGCCCGCCTGCTCGACGCCGGGGCCATCTGGCTTGCGGCAATCCTGGCCAGTGAAGTGCGGTTCTCGACCGCGCACGCGCCAATCCACCAGTTCATCCAGTACTTTGGTTGTGCGATCGCCTTTATCGTGCTGCCCGGGTTCGACGTCTACACATCCTGGCGCGGCCGCAGCCTGATCTCGCTCGCCGCGCGGCTGCTGTCTGCGTGGAGCCTGGTCTGGCTGGTCAGCTTGCTGCTGACCTACCTGCTCCATCAGGCCGACTCCCTGTCCCGCCTGTGGATGGTGTACTGGTACGCCTTCTCGCTGGGCGCCCTGGTGGGCCTGCGCGTAGTCACCCGCGCCGTGCTAAACCTGCTGCGCGTTGCCGGAGCCAACAACAAGCGCGTAATCATCGTCGGCTTCGGCCGGACCGGCCAGGAGATGTACCGCCGCGCGACCGCCCACCACACCACCGGATTCAAGGTCAGCGGCATTTATGCCGCAGAAGGCGAATCCACGCCGGAGGGACGCCGGCGCATCGCCGACAGCGCTCACATCGCCGATTTCGCCCGCGAGCACGGGATCCATGAGATCTGGATCACCCTGCCGATGAGCGAGCACCGCCTGATGCAGGAGATCGCCTTTTCGCTGCGCAACGACTTCATCGACATCAAGTGGATGCCGAGCGTGCTCGACTTCGACCTGCTCAACCACAACGTCGGCAACTTCCTGGGCATGCCCGCGGTGGAGATGAACAAACCGCCCTCGCTCGGCGTGCGCGGCACCATCAAGGCCGTCTTCGATCGCACCTTTTCCGCGCTCGTGCTGGTCGCCCTGTCGCCGCTGTTCCTGCTGATCGCCATCCTGATCAAGCGCGATTCGCCGGGGCCGGTCTTCTTCAAGCAGGAACGCCTCGGCATGGATGGGCGCGTCATCCACGTCTACAAGTTCCGCAGCATGAAGGTGCATAGCGAGCATGGCGTCGTCACACAGGCCACCCGGGGCGACAGCCGCGTGACGCCGATCGGCGCCTTCCTGCGCCGTACCAGCCTGGACGAACTGCCGCAGTTCATCAATGTGCTGAAGGGCGAAATGAGCGTGGTCGGCCCGCGGCCGCACGCCATGGCACACAACAACATGTACAAGGAGCAGCTGGACTTTTACATGCTGCGCCACCGCGTCAAGCCCGGCATCACGGGCTGGGCGCAGATCAATGGCCATCGCGGCGAGACCGACACGCTTGACAAGATGGCCAAGCGGGTGGAGCACGACATCTTCTATATCCGGAACTGGTCGTTCTGGCTCGACCTGCGCATCATCTTCTGGACCGCGTTCCGGGGGTGGGTGGGAAGCAATGCTTACTGAGGCCGCCCCCTTCCATTACGCAGCAACACGCATCCCAAATACGCATCCCAATACGCACCAATTTGCGCAACCCAATGATTAAAGTCCTGCATGTGACCGAGTGCCTGGGCGGTGTCGAGACTTACCTCCACCTGCTGGCATCCCATATCAACGACGAGAACATCAGCTTCCACTTTGCGCTGCCGAAGCAATGCTCGATCTCGGCCGTTGCGGATGCGCGAAACTTTGGCGTCAGCTACCTGCCGATTCCCCGCAAGCTCGACCCGGTGAACGACCTGAAGGCTGCGCTCAGGTTGCGGGCGCTGGTAAAGAGCGTCGCGCCGCAGATCGTGCACCTGCACAGTTCGAAGGCGGGACTGGTGGGCCGGCTGGCATGCATCGGACTGGACGTGCGCGTTGTCTATACTCCGCATGCCTACTACTACCTCGGCCTCAGCGGGATAAAGCGCCGCGTGTTCCTGATGGCGGAGCGGTTTCTGCATCGCCTTACGGACGCGGTGCTGGCCACCTCGCCGTCCGAGCGGCATCGTGCCATCCACGAAGTCGGGCTGCCGCAGGACCGCGCGCACGCGATACTGAACGCCGTGGAACCCCGCTTTCCGCCGGCGGAAAGGCGGCTTGGCGACGGCGTCAAGCGCGTGATCATGGTGGCGCGGATCAGCCGGCAGAAGAATATCCCCATGTTCCTGGACGTGGCCAGGCTGTTCCAGGGCCGCCGGGATATCGAGTTCATGCTGGTTGGCTACGGCCACTACGAGGATGACCGGGCGACGCTCGATGCACTGCTGCAGGAACGCGGCCTGGTCGAGGGCAAGGATGTGACGGCCATCGCGTGGATGAGCCGGTCCGAACTGCTGGAGTTGCTGGGGTCGGCCGCGGTGGTGGTGCTCACCTCGCACTATGAGAGCTTCGGCTACGTGCTGGCGGAGGCCAATGCCCTGGCGATACCGGTGGTCGGCACCGACGTCGACGGGATCAAGGACATCATCGTCGATGGCAGCAACGGCTTCATCGTGCCGGTTGACGATGCGCCCTCCATGGCGGACTGCATTGAGGCCATCGTCGGCGACGCCGCGCTCTGGCAGGCCATGTCGGAGCACGCGGTGACACGCGCAAAGTCGGAGTTCAATATCGTGACCCAGGCCAGGAAGTTCGAGTCCTTCTATTCAAGCGAAGTGCTTGCCTAGCACAGGCACCGTGCGTGCTGGTCAGGGCTGCGCAGTGCCTGCTGCCAGGCTAACCAGCACAATGTCCCCGTTGGAATATTCCGTGTCGGCCTGCAGCATCGCCGCGCAAGGCCGCGCCCCGGCGGAAGTGCCCAGGGCCCTGACCTTGCAGCCGTCCGCCCTTTCCTTGCCCAGCTCCTCGCGCATCATCGCCCTGCTCTGCGGTCCCCAATAGATGCGATGGACAGCGCCATCCTTGCGCAGCGACAGCACAAAGCTGCCGTGATGCTCGCGCCAGGACGCATCGGTCGCACCGGCAAGGACGCCCAGCAGATCGCGCAGCATGGCGACGACCGGCTTTTCCGACCCATCAACCCTTAGCAGGCCGAAATTCGCCTCCCGGTCCCAGCGCGCCTCGCCCCGGTCGCGCCAGGAATAGATGCCCAGCATGGGCACCTGGGAGATGACACCGGACAGCACCTGCCTGGCGATCAACGCGGCCTGCGTCGCTTCGCTGCGAACCGGAAGATAGGAGGCATAGCCCCATTCGCTGACAATCAGCTCGGCGGACGGACGTGCTGAATTGCGGATCCGGCCGCTCAGTTGCCGGTAGTCCTGCAGCAGCGTCTCCGGCGTTGGCCGGTACGGATGAATGCTCAATCCCCGGAAGCAGCCCAGCCGCGGATCCGCCAGCAGCCGGGTCAGCGACAGCTCCGCGGCCGGGTTCCCCGGCTTCGGCAGCCGCGCAAGGCCGAACAGGTACAGGGGCGGCGGCGGCGCGACGCCCTGCTGCGCCAGTTCGTCGCAAAGCCTGCCGGCGGTCGAGATCAGTCGCGAGATCGGTACCGAGGGATGCAGGAAGGTTTGGTTGTCCGGCTCGTTCCAGATCTCATACGACAGGTCCGGCCCCTTGTTGCGCAGCATGAAGCGGGCAGCGAACCCGGCGAACTTCGCCTCGTTCGCATCGCTCGAACCGTCCTGGCCGGTATCGCCCCAGATATACCGTCCGCCGTAAAGCGTGATTAGCATGCGCAGGCCAGCCTGGCGCGCCATGCTGATGACCTGCAGGTAGCGTTCCGCCGGCAGATGCCCCCGCACCACGTCGGGCCGCACGCCGAACCGCACCAGCGAGAATCCCAGGCCCTTGATCGTGGCCAGGTCGTGATAGGACACCGTGGCGGGATCGATCTGCACGGCAAAGGCAGGCATCGATGCGATCCGGCCCGGAGCCGGGCGCGGTTCGGCGTGCGCGTGCTGGCAGGGCAAGAACCCAGACAGGGCCATGTGCGCCGCCGTGGCGAGCGCGCCCGCCAGCGCCCGGCCGTGCCCGGAGGCAGCCCTATGCCGTCCCATGCCTGCGAAGGACGCCCATTGCGAGCGCACCAGTCTGAATCAGCGCGATGACGAGGAACGACAACAGCATGACCTGCGCTGCCACGAGGTAGTCGAGCCGGGGATAGCGCCATGCCCCAAGCCCGATCCCGGCCACCAGGCCGATGCCCGCGGCAAGGAAGATGGCACGGGCCATGCCGAATGATTTCAGCAAGGTCCTCAGGCACATCACGACTGCGAACACGACAGGGAACAGGGCAAAGAAGCGCACATCGAGGTCGCCGTACGCCGCGCCGAACAGTATGACGACGATCCGGTCGCCAACCAGCAGCAGCAGCACGCTCAGCGCGCCGGCCAGCGCGACGCCGCCCAGCACGAACAGTAGGGACGTCCTGGCCAGCGTCAGCGTGTCATCCTGCCGGAACGAGGTCGCGAACCTTGGCATCAGGTGATAGCCGAGCGCCATCAGGATGTATTGGGCCGGCAGCAGCACCGTCAGCAGGATCCGGAATTTCGCCGAGTCGGCAAAGTGTCCCAGCGATCCCAGCAGCACGACCAGCCCCGGCCCGACCAGCCAGCTCATCAGCTGCGCGCTGGCCGAGCTTGCACCGAATCCCAGCCATTGCCGCGGGGACGCCGGCCTTCCCGGGATGATTTCAATACGGCCATTGCGCATATCGCGCCGGATGGCACCGGCCCCCAGCAGCGTCGGGAGCAGGATCGCGGCGGCGAGCATCAGCATTACCGCGGACTCTTTCTGTGTGCCGGAAGCCAGGCCGATCACGGCAACGCCGCCACCGATCAGCGTGTGGCAGGCGAGCAGCCCGGTATAGCCCCTCGCCTTCGCGCCTACGGTCCTGAGCACCCAGTATGCGGTGTAGCTGGCGAACAGCACGGCGGCCGCGGCACATGCCGACGTGCTCAGGCCATGCCCGTACAGGTAGAGGATCGACCCCGCGGCAACCGGCAGCACGGTCAGCAATGCAACTTCTATCGAAAAGCCCACGCGCAGCTTCAGCCCCTCGATCAGCGCCGGCTCATGCAGGAAGGAGACATAGAAGATATTGATGAACACCACCAGCGACAGCACCACCGCAACCACGCCATAGCCGGCCACATCCATTGACCGGGCCAGGGCCACGTTGATGCCGAACTGCACTGCCGTATAGGCGGCCTGCTCGAACACCGCGCCAAGCGCCGACAGCATGCGGCGCATTACTGCATCCCCCCGAGCGAAGGCGCGGCCTTGATCTCTGTCCGGCATGCCGGGGATGGGCCCGGCATCGCCGGGCTCCGGGCAAAAAGCATGGACAGGCCCTGCCTGATTTCCTGACCGAGCCGCGCCGAACGCTTGAACTGCGCGGCCCCCAGGGACCGGGCGTATGCCAGCCGTTCGATCAGGTCGTCAGCGCTGGCCGTCTGCCGCATCGCGAAATCCCCGCGCCCGCTCAGCTTGAAGAACGAGGCGACCTTGGTGTCCCAGACAATGCCGACGGAAGGCACGCCGAAGCTGAAGGCGATGATATTCGCGTGCATCCGGTGGCCCACCATGCTCCGGCATCCCGCGATGACCGAGACCAGTTCCGCCGGGGACCTTGGCAAAATGAAGTCCACATCATCAACGCCGAGCCGGCTCCTGACCGCAGCCGCCGCGATATTGTCTTCCGCCGCGCCGTTAGTGAACAGAACGACGCGTTGCCCGCTCTGCCGCAGCTTGGTCACCAGCTCTGCGAACATGCCGATGCCCCGGCCCTGCTCCGATACGCTGACAAGGTCCGCGTTGTAGTGCAGCGCTTCGACGTCCGACACGCAGATGCCCACATCCCAGCGTTTTTCCAGTCCCTTGTCGGCATAGAGCGCCGAACTCAGGATGGCCGGGTCCGGAATGATGGTCACGTCGGAACAAGTGTCCCCGGCGACGCGGACGATATTGCGGCGGGAATTTTCATCACGAACGGAAATGAACCGTGGCGCCGCCTGCTTGAAGAATCTGGACAGCAGATACTTCCCCGCGCCGGACCAGTTGCCCGCCACGCCTACCGATACCAGCGCGACCTCGGCCTTCTTGCCAAGGCACTGGGCCAGCAGGTAGAGCTTCAGGGGGAAATTGAGGTCCACATCGCACAGCAGCTGGCCGCCGCCGATCACCACCACATCGGCATCGGCGAGCTGCTGCTTCCACCTGGCGCGCCATTGCCGGCGGTATTTCATCCCGATGGCAAGGGTCAGCGCGGGCACCCGTGCCCAGCCAGGCAGGCTGGAGAAGATCCGCATCAGCCGCCCCTTCTTCAGCGAGCTTTCGCCGAGCTGGGTGCGCCCCGCGATATCGAGGTAGCTGATCCGGCAGTCCGGCAAGGCCTGGCGGATCAGGAAGCCCAGTGTTTCGGCTATCACGGCATCGCCGAGGTTGTCACTGTACGGCACCGCGCATATGACGACGTGCTTCATCTTGATTGGCCGAGGGCAAAGTTAGCAAGGGAATGAGAAACAAGCTGACCGAGGTGAGATGGCGGACATAGCTGCCCAGGTCTGGCTCGAATATGAACTGCACCAGGATATGCGCGACAATCAGCGTGGCAAACCAGCGGCGCTTGCGGTAGTCGTCACCAGCCGGCAACGTCCCGGACAAGCCGCGCAGCGCAACCCGGATGATCGCGAAGTGCATCAGCATCATGGCAAGATCGACCGGCGCGCGGAAGCTGATCACCGGCAACACGAAGATGGCGGATGCATACAGGTAGTTGACGATGAAATTGATACCCGAGGTGGGCGGGTACAGGTTCCAGATCATCGTCCGGTTTTCGCTGCCGATGCTCAGCGCGTAATTGTTTGAGATATCCCTGGGCGACTGAAGGATGTACAGGATCTCCGAGGGCGCCACCAGGATCGCGCCCAGCACGCAGGCCAGCACCGCGGCTTTCCATCCCGGCTTGAGCCCTGCCGACGCGCGGATGCCAAGCGCAAGCACCAGGATCATCGCATAGTAGTTCCGGATGAAGAAGGCGTAGCACCCGTAGATCACGATGACAATGACGACAAGTCCACGGGATGACACGGCCCTGGACATGCCGCATGCGACCAGGATGATCGACATGGCGATCACGACGGTCTCCTTGCCGGGTGCGAGCAGGTTCAGCAGCATGCACGGGAGCACGAACAGCCAGCGCACGGCCAGCTCGCGCAGGCTCGCGATGCGGCTCGACGCCACCACAAGGTAGGCAACGCCGACGCTGGCGGTGACGACGTTCACATACTCGGGGCCGAAGAAGGAGAACACGCGTGCTGTAGCGGCGAACGAATCGTCGAAGTTGGACGAGCCGGTCACCAGGAATTCCAGCATCTTGTTCGAATCGGTCACCCACTTCTCGGGAAGCGATTCGCGGCCGAAGAAATAGATCGCCAGATAGAGGATGCTCAGCAGCATGCTGGCGACTGCGGCCAGCCCACGCTCGGCAAGCACCCAGTCCGGATTCAGTCTCGTGGCATGCATTTCGATCCCCCGCTAGCGGCGTTCCACGATGGCCAATGCGCTTCGGCGTTACGATTTCTCGCCATTGCCGTAGCCGTAGTAGGCATAGCGATAGCGCCCGTATTTGGAACCGTAGCCATAGCGGAAGGCATTGGGATCCAGTCCGTTGAAGATCACCCCCTTGACACTCACGTTTACCTGTCCAAGCTGCTTGGCGCACTCCGAGATCTCGCCGATCGAGCTCTTGCCGAAGCGCGTGACCAGGAAGACCGTGGCGCAACGTTCGGCCAGGATCGCAGCGTCGGCGACCGCCAGCACGGGGGGCGTGTCGATCATGAGCATGTCATAGCGATCGCTGAGGCCTTCGAGCAGCCTGACCATGCGCTCGCTGAGCATGAGCTCGGCAGGATTGGGCGGTATGGTCCCCGTGCCGATGAAATCCAGCCCCGGGACGACGTCGCGGTGAACGACCTCTTCCAGCGCAAGCTTCCCGGCGAGCACGTCCGACAATCCTGGATCCCGGTCCTTGCCGAAGTACTGGTTCAGGTAGCCCTTGCGCATGTCGGCATCCACCAGCAGCACACGCTTGCCGCCCGACGCCATCAACGCCGCCAGGTTGACCGAGACGAAGGACTTGCCCACGCCGGCCGTCGCGCCGGTCAGCAGCACGCGGTTGTTGTTCGCATCCAGCATGGCAAACTGCAGTGATGTCCGCAGGCTGCGCAGGCTTTCCACCGATGGCTCGTTCGGGTAGCGGTCCGCCAGCAGATACTGGCCCCGCTTGCGCGAATGGATTTCCTTGCTGAGGCTGATCTGGTGCTCGGATTGCGGAACGGTGGCATACACGTTGAGGCCGGTATGTTCCTCGATGTCCTTGGGATCCGTGATCCCGCCGAACAAGGCATTGCGGACAAAGGCCACGACCGCGCCCGCCAGCAGGCCCAGCACCGCGGCCAGGACGATCACCAGGGCCTTCTTTGGCTTGACCGGCTCCTCGGGGACCGGCGAGCTATCCACGAGGCGCACGCTGCCGACCTTGCCGGCCTTCACCAGCTTGAGCTGCTGCATATTGTTCAGCATGCCGACGTAGAGGTCGTTGTTGACCTGGACGTCGCGCATCAGGCGCAAGGTGTCCTGCTCCAGGTTGGGCAAGGCCTTGACACGGCTGGCGATCGATCCGACCTTGGTACCGAGCGTGGCGATCTGCTGGTCCAGGGCCTGCATGGAAGGATGGCCCGGCGCGAAGCGCGTCAGCAACTCGGCACGCTTCTGCTTGAGTTCGAGCAGCGAGGTCTCGGCCGTCACACTCTCCTGCAGGAATGCCTTGCCCTCTTCGCTGAGGTTGAAGGTGCCACGCTCATTGCGCATGGCGTTGTACTTGACCTCGGCGCGTTCGAGCTCGCCCTTCAGCTGCGGCAGCAGGTTATTCAGGAACAGCAGGGACTTTTCTGCTTCCGCGGCCTTGCGATTGATGTTCTGCGCCACGTACTCGTCACCGATCTCGTTCAGGATCGCCGCGGTCAGCCTGGCATCGTTGCCTTCGAGCGAGGCCCCGATCATGCCGCTCTGCTTGCCCTTCTCCGCGATATTCAACTGGAGCTGCAACTGCTCCACTGTCTTCAAACGAGAGTTCCGCACAAGGTTGAAGACAATGCCGGGCTTCGCCTTCAGTGCGCTCACCAGCAGCCGGATCTTCCCGACGGCATGGTCCGCTTCTACGGTTTCCCCGACACGGCCGTCGATGGGCTTGTCGAGACTGCTCTGCTCGAGCCGGTAGCGGCCATCACCCAGGCTGGTCAGTACGAAGTTCTCGCCTTGCAGTTCCTCGGGTACGTCGAACGTGGAAACCGCGATGGATTCCGAACCCCAGGCATATCCTCCCGTGCCAAACAGGCCCGGCTCGGAAAGCCCTTTTGACTGGCTCGCGATCCATGGCCCGATCAACGGGAAATACTTTGGCTTGGCATCGATATAGAGCCGCAGATTGTCCACCGCCTTGCCGACGATCATTCGCGAGCGCAGGATCTCGATTTCCGCGGTCGCCTGCGTCTTGACGTCGAACAGCGAGGAGACGTCGCCCAGCAGGCCGTTGGGACTGTTCTGGCTGTCTTCGACCTGCACGAGGATATTCGCCTCGTAAACCGGCCGCGCCAGGAACGCATAGCTCACCCCAAGCGCAAGGATGGCAATGGCAATCGCCGCGATGAGCCAGCGGCTTGCCACCAGCACGTCCAGATAGCGAACGAGGGCGATCTCTTCTGACTGACTGGGCGCCGCGACAGGAACGTAAGTGGAATTGTTCATTGGAGGCAGGACAGTATGTTTAACCCAGGGCCCGGATGCGAGGCACCCACGATTCCACGCCGCGCCGGATCAGTTGCAGCGCATTTTCGAAGGCCGGACGTGGCTGGCGATAGGGATCCGGCACATCGAACTTTCCCAGTTCGCCCAGGCGGAACACGCGCCCCGTGGTAGCGGGGTGCAAGCGCTGAATCTCCTGGCGCTGGGCGCCGTCCATGACGAGTATCAGGTCCGCGCGCCGGATCATGGCGTAACTGAGTTGCTGGGCCCGATGGCCCGAAATGTCCACGCCCTGCTGACTCATGAGGTCCACCGCCTTCGGATCGGCAGCCTGTCCGGCAAGCGCACCCAGCCCGGCGGAGCCGACGTCGCCCTCGGGCAGCGCCTGCCTGAGCAGGCCCTCTGCCATCGGACTCCGGCAAATATTGCCGATGCACACCACGAGTACGGTCTTGATCATTTGACTGCGTTCGCCGTGGACGTGAAGAAGTTTCCGCTCGGCAGCAGTTGGTTGATCACACGGCTCCAGCGGACCACGCCCGCGGCATCCACGTAGACAACGTCCCTCGGCTTCAATTCGAACGCTTCGGCCAGCGCAAATGCCACAGGCGACTTGCCGTCAAGGTGGAACACCTCGGCTTGTCCGTCCGTACCCTTGCGGATCACGTAAAGTTCCTTGGCGTTGGCGGAGTTGGGGTTCAGGCCACCAGCTTCACCAATCGCTTCGCTGAGCGTGAGCCGGCCGTTCCGCGGCATTACCGGGGTCGGCTTCACGACTTCGCCGGTCACGAAGACCTTGCTGTCCTCACGTTGCTCCACGCGCACGATGTCGCCGTTGCGCAGCAGGATGCTGGCCGGGTCGATGCCTTGCTGCAACAGCGCAGGCAGGCTGACGAAGTAATTTTTCCCGTCGCGCGAGATGCGGATGCGGCTGTTATCGCCGGTCAGGACGTTGACACCGCCAGCGCGGTTGAGCGCTTCGACCAGGGTCATCGGCACGTCGTCGATATTCTGCGGGCCAGGCGTCTTCACTTCGCCGTCGAGGTAGACACGCTTGCTGCGAAAGGCGAGCACACGTACGGTGACCTGCGGCATGTTGACGACGGGCTTGAGCTGGGTGCTCAGTTGCCCGCGGATCTGATCCGGGGTCTGGCCGAGAACCTTGAGCACACCGGCATAAGGAAACTGGATGGTGCCGGCAGGGCTGACGACATAGCCCGGTATGTTGGCGGCACCGCTGTAGCTCGGTATCTCGTAGGCCGCACCGATCGAGTAAGTCTGCGTGGGGAACACCAGCTCCGGGTGGTCCCAAACAACGATCGACAGGATGTCACCGACGCCCACGGTATAGGGCTTTGGAACGTCGTACAGCTCCTCCACCCCGACGTTTACCGATGGCGTGGTGGCCTTCAGCGTACGCACCAGCGCCGGCGTGATCTGCGTGATCCTGGGCACCGATTCCGGATCTTCCGGGTCGAGCGGACGCTGTGGGTCGAAGCGCATGCCTGGCGCGAGTGCGCAGGAAGCCAGCAATGGAATGATCCCCACGCACATGGCGGCCCTGCCAAACCTCAATCTGCTTGAAAGCTTTAGCACGTCTCGATGATTCCCTTGTTTGCAAGAAGACCCGCATTGCCCGCCGTCTCCCTGGCGGGTTGAGCAGCGGCGGTTCCGCTGGTTCGACATGGCACACGTGGGTGCCTTTCCGCTTGTTTGCATTGCCTGCGGACTTGAACCTGGCGGTGTTGGCTTCGTGTTGCACGGCGCGGAGGCGCGCTCTTTTTGCACTGCGTCATTTCGCAAATGACCGGCGAAGTTTATGGCCCGTGGGACTACATCTTCAAGGCGCAACCGGCGTTTTCAGTAAGTTTCCGATCCCCCCATCAGAGTGGAAACGAAAAATGGAATGGACGGCAATGAAGCGGTGTCGGGGTCGACGGGCGCCTCGCCGAGCAGGCCGCCCCGGGCCTAATGCCCTGCTTCGCGCAACTTGCGAAAGCCCAAAAAAGAGGGCGTAGACGCGGGGAAGCGTCTACACCCTTACGGGAGCGGCAACGGGGTCAGTGCTTGCCGGCCTTGATTATTGAGGGGCGGCGAAACCCGTCTTACCCCGTTTCGGTAGGCCCCACACCGAGGTGTGGAAAGTTTCCAATGATCGGGCTGACTGACAATTGCCGTCGCGCCAACCACGTTTTTGCCTTCTTCCTGTCCCAACGCGTGGGGGGTACCGTGGATGCTGCGACGCAGCACAATTCCCGGTGGCACCCCGTTGCCGACTTAAGGGTGTAGGCGATCGATTCCCTGTTGCGCCTACACCCTCTTTCTTTGCCGTTAGCAGCATTATCAAAATAGAAGGGAGCAACTCAAATGACGAGTCGCGTCAGCAAAGCCGTCTTCCCGGTTGCGGGCCTGGGCACCCGCTTCCTGCCCGCCACCAAGGCCAGCCCGAAGGAAATGCTGCCGGTGGTGGACAAGCCGCTGATCCAGTACGCCGTGGAAGAAGCCATGGCCGCCGGCATTACCGAGATGATTTTCGTCACCGGCCGCTCCAAGCGCGCCATCGAGGACCATTTCGACAAGGCCTTCGAACTGGAGGTGGAACTCGAGGCCAAGAACAAGCGGGCACTGCTGGACGTAGTGCGCTCGATCAAGCCGGCCAACGTGGAGTGCTACTACGTGCGCCAGTCCGAGGCGCTGGGCCTGGGTCATGCGGTACTGTGCGCGGCCAAGCTGGTTGGCAACACGCCGTTCGCGATCATGCTGGCCGATGACCTGATCGACGGCAACCCGCCGGTGATGAAACAGATGGTGGATGCCTACAACCACTACAACTGCTCGGTGCTGGGGGTCGAAGAGATCTTGCCCGAGCAGAGCCGCTCCTACGGCGTGGTCGAAGGCCGTGAATGGGGCGAAGGCGTGATCAAGGTATCGGGCATCGTCGAGAAGCCCGCGCCGGAAGAGGCCCCTTCGAATCTGGGCGTGGTCGGCCGCTACATCCTGACGCCGCGCATCTTCGACCACCTGCGCGCACTGAAGCCCGGCGCCGGCGGCGAGTTCCAGCTGACCGATGCGATCCAGTCGCTGCTGAGCCACGAACAGGTGCTGGCCTACCGTTACCAGGGCACGCGTTACGACTGCGGCAGCAAGCTGGGCTACCTGAAGGCGACGGTCGATTATGCGCTCAAGCACCATGAAACCGGCGCAGAGTTCCGCAGCTACCTGGAGCGGCGTGGCTGCCTTTACTCTGACAGCGTGATTGCCTAGAAGCAGACGCGATGATCCTCGCTCCGCCCGAGCATACTGGAAACACCCGGATGTCTGCACAAAGCGAAATTGCCAAGGCGCTCAGGCAGTGGCTCACTCATCCGTCCTGGTACAGCGCACACCCTGTCGATGAGGGCAGGTTCTACCGCGCGATGGCTGAGGTCATTGCCCACGCGGGAACGGTCTGGACCGACTCCGAGTTCGCCGAAGCCATCTACGATGTGATCGGCAGGAACCCGAAGGCAGCGCTCGAAGAATACGTCCACGCGTACACCAGCATCGCGATGCGCATCCGGGACTACGAGACGGTTCGGCCTGATCCATTGTTTGCTTACGGCGGCGGTGGCTCATATGCCCGCTTGTAATCTCAGCAACGCAACCAGAGAGGCAGCAGCCACATGATTGACTGGATCCACGTGGGCAAGGCGTTCTTTCTCGGCATTCTCGAGGGCTTGACGGAATTCCTGCCCGTATCGAGCACCGGGCACCTGATTCTGGTCGGAGACTGGATCGACTTTGCGTCCAGCGAGGCGCGCGTGTTCGACGTGGTGATCCAGCTCGGCGCCATCCTGGCCGTGTGCTGGCTGTACCGTGCCAAAATCACGCACCTGTGCGAGGGCGTGGTCCGAAGGGATCCGGAGGCGCTGCGCTTTGCCACGGCGGTGCTGGTCGCCTTCCTGCCTGCAGCGGTCATCGGCGCACTGCTCATCGGGCCCATCAAGCACCGGCTCTTCCATCCCCCTGTCGTCGCGGCTGCGTTGATCGTGGGCGGCCTGGTCATTCTCTGGGTGGAGCGGCGCAGGGCAGTGCCTCGCATTCACACCATCGAAGATTTCGGCTGGAAGCAAGCCATCGGCATCGGCTTTGCACAGTGCGTGGCCATGATCCCCGGCACGTCCCGCTCGGGCGCCACCATCATCGGAGGCATGCTGTCGGGCGTGTCGCGGCAAGCCGCCACCGAGTTCTCGTTCTTTCTCGCCATCCCCACCATGCTGGGCGCCGCCAGCTACGACGCCATGCGGCACTACCATTTGCTCAGCATGGCAGACCTCTGGGCCATTGCCGCCGGTTTTACCGCGGCGTTCATCTCGGCGCTGTTTGTCGTCAATGCGATGATCCGCCTTGTCGCGCGACATTCGCTGCAGGTATTTGCCTGGTATCGCATCGCACTCGGCCTGCTGATTGCGGTCATGACCGCTGTCCCATCGCTTTGAGCCTGGTCTGGGCCCGCAATATGGCAAGCCGCGCCTACGTGGCCGGGCAATTCGATGCCCGGCCACGGGACGCGCCTGATCCAGCCCAGCTTACTTGGCGCAGGCGAGGTTGACGGCCAGTCCGCCCCAGTCGGTGGCCTGGTTGGTGTCCACCTGGACCTGCAGCTTGTCGTTGTGGAGAACGGTTCCGGCGGCCACCTCCCGGGTGCAGCTCTGCAGGCCGTTGGTCACCTTGCAACTCAGGCTGCCAACCTCCGACAGGCTCGCTGTAACGCCCGCCCCCGTCACCTTGTACACCGAGATGTCCAGCGATCCCTGCACCTTGCCAAGCGTGCTTGCAGTGAGCGTGACGCGGGTGCAGTCATATGGAATCACGACACCGAAGTCTGACGGCCGTGGCACCGCACCGCCGGCGCCGGTCATGACGTAATGGCCGCGGGTAAGCGTGTCCGGTACGTTGAAATTGCCGTTGTACACAGTCGACGTCGTCATCGTCACGCCGGTGGTCGGCCACTTGCCGTCCTGCTTCGGCCCGTACATCGTCGAAGTCGAGGTATCGAAATAGAAATCGCCATCGACGCCGATGCTGTCGGTCGGCGCACCGCTGCCGTACAGGATGTGGCCGCCATTGCCGACCGTGCCGCCACCGGTACCGCCCGTGCCGCCGGTCCCGCCGCTGCCTGACTGCCCCACCAGCGACACCCCCGCCGGCCACTGGTCGTTGGCCTTGGGCCCGTACAGCGTCCAGGTATTGGTATCGAGGTAGAAATCGCCATTGTTGCCGACGCTGTTGTCCGGAGCCCCCGCGCCGGTCAGCACGGTGCCGCCGCCGGGGCCCGACGATCCGGTCCCGCCACCCAGCGGAACGCCCGGCGGCCAGGTGCCGTCCGCCTTCGGCCCGAACAGGGTCGAGGTCGAAGTGTTGATGTAGTAGTCGCCATTGTTGCCGACGCCGTCAGTCGGATCGGTGGAGCCGGACAGGATGGTATTGCCCGCCAGGCCCGTATTGCCGCCGGTGCCGGTGTTGCCCTGGGCGCCGCTCCCGCCCGCCGGCCCTGCGATCGACACCCCCGCCGGCCACGCGCCGTTTGCCTTGGGCCCGAACAGCATCCAGGTCGCGGTATTCAGGTAATAGTCCCCGTCCTTGCCGATTTCGGGCCCGGGGTCAGTGGTACCGGACAGCATGGCGCTGCCCGCGTCGGCTGGCGCTGGCGCGTTCGTGGACGTGGACGGCCCGGTGTTGCCCGTCGTTGTCGCGGCGGAATTGGTGCTGGCGGGGGCCGAGTCGCCCCCGCCTCCTCCGCAACCGGCCACCGTGAAAATCAGACAGGCAAACGGTACCGCTGCGAGCCTCATGTGGATGCGTTTCATGAATACCCCCTTTTTCCCGGCTTTTTTTAGCTACATTGAGATCCGATCGCTTGCGCTGACGCCAACGATGCGTTCAATCTAGCTGGCGGAATTGGAAAGAAAAATCGCCCCTATGGACGAGCGCCGGGTACGCGCCAGGAGCGCCCGCAGCGTGCATCGGACCGGGTCGGAGGCGGTTGCCGGAGCGCACGATGGCCATTGCATGCGGGCCGGTCGACGGGCCTCGCGGATTCCCACAAAGCCTTTACGTACAAGGCTTTTAGTCATCGAGGCCACTATCGCGAGTTCGGGCACAGATTGCGTGCACACGCTGTCTACCCCGCGAAAGCGGGAGCTTTATTCCGCCCGGGACCGCGCATCGGCAAGCCAAGGGCAGACTCCCCCGAAAGGATGTTCGGAAAATGAAACGTGGGTGTCATCAACACGCCGGCCGCCCCGGCTTGCGGCAAGGATCACGGCTTGTTCTGCCCACTTGTCCTCGCGGTTTGGCGGCACTGGCCCGGAGTGCATGATCCAGGCGATGTTTCAAAGCCGAATCAGCCTCGAAGTCCCCTGTCTGAATGATGGGAACGGGTGCCCTCGTCCACTACGCTTGCATGAAACTGCCACACCACTGAAACCGGGGGGGAATCATGGGTGAGTGGAACCCGTGCGGGCCGCACGAGCCTGCCGAGCTTCTATTGTGCGAGGCGCCTGAACCAGTTGGAACACCGACGCCAAGGTCGACCCAGAAGCGGCCCAAGGCGTCACGTGTCGCACCACCCTGGACAACACCCATTGTGTGGCCCGGCAGTTTCGAGTGCGACGCCATGGCCGGACACCGCGAGCCTGCGGGCGGGGACCGTCTGACGGGCGCGGATGATCCGCTGCTGGGCTGCCTGTTGCTGCTCAACCGGGTATGGCAGCGGCCAATACCGACGGGCGTCCTGAAAGAGCTGCCACACCGCCTCACGTTGCCGCAGCTGGGCGACGCGGCGGCGCACGCGGGCTTGTCGACGCGGCTCGCGGAGATGGAGTTGGACACGATCCCTGACCGCGTACTACCGGTAATCCTGCTGCTACACAAGCGCAGACCGTGCGTACTGCTGGAGCGCCGCGAGCACGGACGCCTGCTGGTCGCGCTGCCGGGTTGGGGCGGCGGTGAACAGGAGGTTAGTCGGGATGAGTTGCTGGCCCAGTACAGCCGGTACGCCATCCTGGTACAGCCTTTATCGCAGGCAGAAGGGCGGGCAGAAACGCAGGCAGAAATGCAGGCAGAAATGCAGGCAGAAGCGCAGGCGGAAACTCAGGCAGAAGGGCAGGCAGACATGGAGCCAGCGCAGCCGGGCCGTTCGACCGGTACCGCGACGCGCCCATCCTGGCGCCACCATTGGGACCGGCTGACTGCCTCTGCGCACAAGGTGTTCCGGTCGCGGCGCAGGCGGCGTGCGGACGAGGCTGCCGTCATTCGCAGCTAGCCATGCCGGAAAGCGATGGGCGCCAAGCCTTTTCAGTCGCCCCAGAACAGGAAGCGCCGATGCCGCGGCGTATGGACCTTACGAGACGCCCGGGTCTCGGGACTGAAGCGCGCCTCCGGGTCGACCGCTCGTGCGCGCAGCGCCATGTCGTAGAACGCGCCCACCATCGGCAGGGCGCTGCGCGCGCCCTGCCCCCAGTAGTCGCCGAGCGTCACACGTCCATCATCGAAGCCCACCCAGGCGCCCGCGACCAGTTGGGGATGCATCAGGATGAACCAGCCGTCGGCATTGTCCTGCGTCGTGCCCGTCTTGCCCGCCACGTCGGCGCGAATGCCGAAGCGCGTCCGGATCTGCGCTCCGGTGCCCCGGACCACGACATCGCGCATCACGTCGACGAGTGTTTGCGCTGCGCCTGCGGGTAGTGCCTGCTCCGGCGATGCGCTCTTAAATTCGGCGAGCACCTTGCCCTCGTGATCCTCGATGCGGGTGACCATGCGCGGCTCGACATAGGCGCCGCGGTTGGCAATCGTGCTGTAAGCCGAGACCATTTCCTTGAGCGTGACCGGGCTCGTGCCCAGCGCGAGCGACGGTACCCGTTCGAGCGCGCTTTCTCGCACACCCATCGCGTGCGCAAGGCGCGCGACCTTCTCGGGCCGCGTCTCCTGCATGAGTTGCGCCGTGACGCGATTACGCGAGTACACCAGCGCGTCGCGCAGCGTGACCGGCCGGCCAGTTGGCGGCTCCGCATCGGAAGGCCGCCACATCGCCTGCCCGCGCAGTGGAATGGCAACGCTGCGGTCTACGAGCGTATCGTCCGGGCGGGCGCCGTCCGCGAACGCCGCCCCGTAGACGAAGGGCTTGAACGTAGACCCGGGCTGGCGCCGGGCCTGCTGCACGTGATCGAACGGCGCGTCAGTGAAATCACGACTACCGACCCATGCCTTGATATCGCCGTTGCGCGGATCGATCGCGATGAATCCCGCCTGGACCTGGGTCTTGCTTCGGCAGAGGTCACGGACAAACGCCGGGTTCCTGCCTAGCCTCCTGAGCGCCGTCTCATCCGACCGACCCGCATCGCGTGCGGTGCGGTATTCCGGCGTTTGCCGCATGAACGTCCGGAACAGGTCGTTGTCCGGCCCACAGCCCCGGCGTTCGCTCCAGGCCTCATTCGCAATCCATTGCAGCTGGCTGGCCTGCCAGTCCACCGCCTGCAACGCCATGGCCTGCAGCCGGAAATCTATGGTCGTGCGCACGACCAGTCCGTCGGCGTAGATGTTGTAGCCATTGCGCTCGGCCCATGCGATCAGCCATTTGCGCAACTGCACGGAAAAGTGCGGTGCTGCGCTTCTCGGCGCGGGCTGCACCGCGAAATTGACCCTGAGCGGTTGCCGGCTCAGCCAGATATGGGCATTGGGTCTGAGCTTCCCGTGCTTGCTCATCTGCCCAAGCACAGTGTTTCGCCGCTGCACGGCGCGCGACGGATTCAACACGGGGTTGTAAGTGCTGTTGGCCTTCAGCATGCCGACAAGTGTCGCGCCTTCGAGGATATCGAGCTGTTGGGCCGATTTGCCGAAGTAGGTGCGCGCCGCCATTTCCACGCCGTAGGCGTTGTACAGGAACGGTACATTGTTCAGGTACGTCTCGAGGACCTGGTCCTTGCTGTACACGGCTTCGATCTTGAGCGCCGTTATCGCCTCCCTGACTTTGCGCGCGAGGGTCGGCGCGCGGCCAACCTGGTCGGGGTACAGGTTGCGCGCGAGCTGCTGCGTGATCGTCGAACCGCCCTGGCGTTCGCCGGACAACGTATGCAGCGCAGCCGCCGCCATGCGCAGCCAGTCAATGCCGTGATGCTCGTAGAACCGGTGATCCTCGGTTGCGATCAATGCGTCCAGCACGTACGGCGAGATCTGCCTGAGCGACACCCACTCGCGATTGACCGGCTTGAACTCGTCGAGCACCCTGCCATCGGCGGACACGATGATCGCCGGGCGGTCGATGCGAGCTTTCCGAATGTCGCCGAGAGCCGGTGTGGACGGTACGAGCGCGAGCACGTACAGCAGGAACAGCGCGGGCACTGCAGCAAGGGTCAGCAAGATGCCTCGTCGCGTCGGGCGGCGAAGGCGGCGCAGTGCGCCGCTGAAGGCGCGCTTGGCTGTCAGGATGCTGGCAGCGGCCAAGGGTCGGATGCGGATGAACCACCGTGCGCAGAACTCTCGAAACAACGATACAGGGCGGCGATTCACGACGGCGGGACGCTTGGCGGAAAGAGCGGGATCCTACCAAAGCACCGGAACCCGTCTGTTGCCAAATGCCCGCGTAAGTCGCGGCACTAACATTCGATTACATCTGTTTCATTTGGACAGAGTTACCGGCGTTTCCCACGAAGACTGGCTGTCGGACAAAGCCGGATAGCGCCGCGACAGGGGAGCGGTTAAATTGGGCCGCTCGATCGGGCATCTTCATGGGAGGCATAGGCATGCAAGACATTCTCATCCTGACCGTCGGCACTCTATTGCTCGCAGCCCTCCTCTTCCCTGGCCGCAAAAGCCGGCGAGGCAAGTAGACAAGCTCGCGCACACGGAACTCGTGCCGGCGGCGGCCAGGTCGCCGCCGGCAACCGGAACGTCGCATCTGGCATGGCTTGCCGCGGTGCTAGGTGTTGGCCTGCAGGGACCCGGCCGGCCGGCGCATTGCGCCCCGCGCCGCCCTGCTCTCCTTGGGACTGCAGCCAAATTGCGCGTGATACCAGCGCGAAAATCCGCTTGGCGCGGAGAAACCGAGCAGGGTCGCCACCTCGGTCAACGGGCGATCGCTCTCCAGGACATGGCGCGTGGCGAGTTCCGTGCGGATGTCATTGACGATCGACGAAAAGCTCTGCCCTTCTTCCGCCAGCCGGCGCTGGACCGTGCGGCACACCACGCCCAGGTGGTCCGCCACCTGCTCGATGGTGCAGCGCCCGCCGGGCAGCAGCAACGGGATGATGCGCCGCACGTCATCGAGCATGGTCACTTGCCGGGAAATGGCAAAGGCATCCACCAGTTGTTGCGCGTAGCGCGCCATGGCGGGATCGGCGGAGGGATTGCGGGCGTCGAGATCGGCCTTCGTGCAGATAATGCAGTTGAATTCATGGTCGAATTCGATGCGAGGTCCGAAAAACCGCTGGTGCGTAGCAAGGTCGCGTGGCGCGGGATGTTCGAAGCAGACGCGCCGCGGTTCCCAGTCCGGTCCCAGCAGCTGCCGGATCAATCGCACGATGACCCCGAGTGCGAGCTCCGCCCTTTGGCGCGTGGGCTGATGGGCGTTGCCGGCGATGACCGCCTCGCGGATGATCACCAGCCCGTCGCATTCCTCGACCGCCAGCGAGAGCGCACTGTTGAGCAGGGTCTGATAGCGCATCAGGACGCGCAGCGAGTCGCGCAGGGTCGCCTGGTCGCGGATCAGCAATCCTACCGGCCCGAGGTTGGACAGCAGGCGCGACTCGGCCATGCACAGGCCGAAACTTTCATTGCCCGACAGGGTCGCGGACGCCTGCAGCAGCCGCCCGACGCGCTCGCCCGGGATCATCAGGTCCGGCTCGCGCAGGACGCTCGGGCTCAGGCCCGCGTCAAGGAGCATCCGCACCGGATCCAGCCCGGCAGCCAGGGCGACCTCGCTGTAGTTGGTGAGGGCCGCAGCGCGGACAAGAGACGACATTGCAGGGCCGAGTGAAACGTGACAGGGAATGATAAAAGCCTGTCATCCACTGTCAAGCGGGAGAAACCCGTGGCGTCCGGCCTCCGGCGGCGATTGCTGCCGGGATCACCAGCACATGGCGGACGCCTGCCGCGGCGCCTTTCAGCGCCCCATGCGGCGGTCATAGCTGCGGGAAACGCGCTCGATCAGGCCTGGATCGCGCGTGCTTGCGGCATTGAACTCCACCCGCACGCTGCCGTCGCCTTGCTGGCGGACAGTGGCCGTGACGGTATCGCCATCTTTGCTGCCGACGACCGTGCCGGCCATCGCGTCCTGATTGGCGATCACCAGGCCCTGGTCGCGCATGGCATCCGCGGCCGCATAGAACGAACGATCGTAGCTGGCCGGCGCGCCCGCCGTGGGTGGATAGCCATAGTACGTGCAGCCCGCCAGCGACAGCATGGCAGCGGCAATCAGGGCAATGCGCGTGGGCTTCATGGTGGTACGCTCCTCTTCCAGTGGTGGCCGTGGCCAGGGGGCCGGCGCGCCCAGGGCCTCGCGAAGCACCGGACGTCTGCTTCGTGCCTGCTTCGTGCGGCTATGCCATCAGAAGCGCCTCATATTCTTCCCGGAACTGGTCGAGGGAGCTGTCTACCACCGTCACGGCGCCGTCGATCAGGCCGCAGCGCCCGCTGCCGGGAAGGATGCGGCACAGGTTTTCCAGCGCTTCCACGTCGGCGCGCACGCCGCGGCCGGTATCGATCCGGTTGAGCAGGCGCATCAGCTGGAAGGTGCCGCCCTTGCATGGCGGGCACTGGCCGCACGAACCCTGGGCGAAGAAGCTCACGTACTCGGCCACCTTGCGGACGATGCTGGTGCCTTCCGACACCACGATCATCGCGCCGGTCCCCAGCCGCGAGCGCCGCTGCCGCACGGAATCGAAGTCCAGTGCCACGTCGAGGTCGCGCTTCGTCAGCAGGGTATTGGAAGGCCCGCCCGTGAAGACCGCCTTGAATTCCTTGCCCTGGAGCATGCCGCCGCCATGCCCGAACACCAGCGTCTCCAGGCTCGTGCCCATCGGCAGCTCATACAGCCCGGGCCGCAACACGTCGCCCGACAATGAATACAGCTTGGTGCCGGCGGCGTTGCCGATGCCGAGACTGCGATACCACTGCGCCCCGTGGCGCATGATGCCGGGCACGTGGGCCAGCGTCTCGGTGTTGTTGACGACGGTGGGCGCGCCATGCACGCCGTGCTGGGCCGGGAAAGGCGGCTTGCGGCGCGGGAACGGGAACCCGCCCTCGACGCTTGCGATCACCGCGGTTTCCTCGCCGCCGATGTACAAGCCGGAGCTCGGCACGACGCCGAGCGATACCGGCCCGCCTACCAGTTGCGCCAGCTCGGCGAACTGCGCGTGCGCCTGCCACTGCCGCACGGCCTGGCGCGTCATGTCCAGCGCAAGCGGCTGGTGCGGATTGACGTACAGCACGACATGGTTGGCACGGGTGGCGGCCGCGGCGATCAATGCGCCCTCGATCACCTGGTGCGGCGTATGCTCCAGCAGGAACCGGTCCTTGAACGTCCCCGGCTCGTCTTCATTGCCATTGCAGATGATGTATTTGTCGCCATCCGGGGTCGCTGCCACCGGTGCCCATTTGCGATGCGTGGCGAAGCCGGCGCCGCCCATGCCGCGCAGGTCCGCCTGTTCGATTTCGGCGATGATCGTGGCCGGATCGCGCAGCGCCCTGGCCAGCCCCTCTCCGCCGCCCCGCGCAAGCCAGCGCTCCAGGTCCGCACCGACGCGGATTTCCTTGTTGAGGAGTACCTGATTCAGGGGTTCCATCGCGCGCTCCGTCGATCGCTCACCGCGTGCCGCCGACCGTGCGGCCCCGTACGCCGGCGCCCAATCCGGCATCGACACGCAGGTCGAAATGCGCGTAGCCGGGGAACAGCTGCGGTGCCTTGACATGCAGCGGCAGCCCGGCGAGCGTCAGTTCCCGCTGCCACGCATGCACGTGGCCGATGCCGGCGCGCACGGCCATCGCGCCGCGCCCTGCCTGTGCCGCGCTAACTCCGGCACGCCGGCCCATGCTCAGGATGTCGAGCAGCGCGTTGCCCATCAGCCGGTTGCGCCCGTGGATGCCGCCCGTGACCTCGCCCACGCAGTAAAGTCCCGGCACGCTGGTCGCGCCGTCCTTGTCGATGGCAACGCCACCATTCTGGTAATGCAGGGTCGGATAGACCAGGAAAGGCTCCTGCGCCGCGTCCTGCCCGCACTTGTGCGCGAGATGGCGCAGCGTGACCAGGCGCTTGGCCAGGATGCCGGGGTTTTCCATTTCCAGCGTCGGCGTGTCGAGGAAGACCCCGACCTGCCCGCCCCGCTCGATGCCGCGGCCCTGCGCGCATTCGCGCAGGATCGCGGAGGCCACAATGTCGCGCGGCTTGAGCTCATCGACGAAGCGCTCGCCCTCGCCGTTGATCAGCCGTGCGCCGGCCGAGCGCGCGGCCTCGGAGATCAGGCCGCCCGCCAAGTGCGGCGGGTAGGCGATGCCGGTGGGGTGGTACTGGAACGAATCGAGCTCGCGCAGCCGCGCGCCGAGCCGATAGGCAAGCACCAGACCGTCCGCGGTCGCGCCGTAGTGATTGGACGTGGGGAAGCTGTTCAGGTGCAGCCGCCCCGCCCCGCCGGTGGCGAGAATCACGGCACGGGCGCGCACCAGCATGAAGGTGCGCCATTCGAGGTTGTAGATCACGGCGCCGGCGCAGCGGCCGCGCTCGTCGGACAGCAGCTCGACCGCGGGGCAGCGGTTCCACACTGCAACCCCGGGCTCCAGGTCCACCGCCTCGCGCAGCACGCGCATCATCTCCAGCCCGGTGTAGTCCCGATAGGACAGGATGCGCGCGGCCGACGCCCCGCCCGGCTTCTTGCGCAGCAGGTTGCCGCCAAAGGGCCGGTCTTCTTCCTGGTCGAACATCATGCCCAGCCGGATCAGCCAGCGGATCACGTCGGGCCCGTCCATCACCATCTGCGCAACAAGCTCGGGCTCGCCGCGGAAATGCCCCGCGCGCAGGGTGTCCTCGAAGTGAAGCTGGGGACTGTCATCCTCGCCGATGGCCGCCTGGATGCCGCCCTCGGCCATCACGGTATTGCTGTCGCCAAGACGCAGCTTGGTGGCAAGGATCACCTGCGCGCCCTGCCCGGCGGCGGTCAGTGCCGCCGCGCAGCCGCCCCCGCCGCCGCCGATGATCAGCACATCGGTGGAGACCAGCTGCGCACCGGCGATGTCGACATCGTCGATCAGCGCGTTAGCCTGCAGGCAGCGCGCGAGATCCGGCTGGCAGGGTTCGCCGCGGTTCACGCCGACGGCCAACGCGACGCGCGCATTGGGCCCGTGGTCGGGGTGATAGGCCTTGAGCAGGGCGTCAACGTTGGTCTCGTCGCTGCGCATCGGCGCGGCCACACCGGGCCGGTAGCGCCGGCGCGCTTCGTCGTAGGGGATGCCGGTCGGCATGGTCGTGTGCCTCCGTCAGCGCGGCGGCTGTGCGCCGGGCGCGTCGAAGTCGATCGTCATCGCCCCGCTTTCGATCTGCTGCAGGCGCAGCATCAGGTTGGCGGGCCGCAGTGTCTGCGCCGCGATCATGCGCCGCACGAACAGGCCGAGATGATTGGGGCGGATGTGTTCCGGACAGGCCAGCGTGCAGAGGTTGCACATGACGCATTCGTCGAAGACCTGGCTGGCAGCGGTGAGCTTGCCTTCGACGGCGAGCTGCACGCCCTGCTGGACCTCGAGTTGCTTCGGGCAGGCGCGGTCGCAGCCGCTGCAGTGGCGGCAATGCGCGGCCTCGGGGAAGGTGGTGGCGATCGTCCGCAGTGCATCCCAGCTCTCGCCGATCTCTTCCATGCGGTAGACGTGCCGCTCCGTCGCCGTAAAGTAGTCCAGGAACGCGACCTGCATGCCGTCTTCGACGAGCGTCTCGCACGCCAGCGCCGTGCGCACGTCCTGCTCGCCGCTGCGCCGCACCATGACCCGGCACGAGCCGCACACGCCCTGGCCCATGCATCCCACGCCTTCGACCAGCGTTTCCCCCGCGTGCAGGAAGGCCTGCAGGATGGAGCAGTTCGCCGGTGCTTCGATCTGCCGCCCTTCGATGCTCAGACGTACCATCGCATGCCCCGTGGAATCGGCGGCGCCCACTTCACACTGGCGCCAGGGTCGAAAAGGTCATATAAAACCATAGCACACCGAAGGTCTTTGCCTAAGGGAGCCGTAATGGAAACCTGGCTGAAGGCGCTTGCGCCCGTCATTGCAGCGATCGTAGTCGCCGTGATCCCGGCCCCAGAGGGACTTGCGCTGCACACGTGGCTATACTTCGCGATCTTCGTGGGCGTCATCGTCGGGCTGATGCTCGAGCCGCTGCCCGGTGCCGCCATCGGCTTGCTGGCGGTGACGCTGGTGACGGTGCTGTGCGAATGGGTGTTCTACAGCCCCGAGCAACTCGCAATGCCAGGCTTCAATCCTGCGAACGCGGCCCTGGCGTGGGCACTTTCCGGATTCGCCAACAGCACGGTGTGGCTGATCTTCGGCGCCTTCATGTTCGCGCTCGGATACGAAAAGACCGGGCTGGGCCGGCGCATCGCGCTCTTGCTGGTGCGGGCCATGGGGCGCAGGACGCTGACGCTGGGCTATGCGGTGATGATGGCCGACGCACTGCTGGCGCCGTTCACCCCTTCCAATACCGCGCGCAGCGGCGGCACGATCTTTCCCGTCATCCGCAACCTGCCGCCGCTCTATGACTCGAAGCCGAACGATCCGTCGGCGCGGCGGATCGGCTCGTACATCATGTGGACCGCGATCGCCACCACGTGCGTGACCAGTTCGATGTTCCTCACCGCGCTGGCGCCCAACCTGCTCGCCGCCGAACTGATCCGCAAGATGGTCCAGGTCGACCTGAGCTGGATGCGGTGGTTCATGGCCTTCGCGCCGGCAGGCATCGTGTTGTTGCTGGCCGTGCCGCTGCTCGCATACCTGCTGTATCCGCCGGAAGTGAAGCAAGGCACCGAGGTGCCGGCCTGGGCGGCGCAGGAACTGCAGAAGATGGGCCCGCCAAACCGGCGCGAGCTGCTGCTTGCCCTGCTGGTGCTGATCGCGCTGGCGCTGTGGATCTTCGGGGACAAGCACGTCAACGCGACCACCGCGGCGCTGATGGTGATTGCCCTGATGCTGGTGACCGGTGTCGTGACCTGGGATGACATGCTGTCCAACAAGCAGGCGTGGAATACCCTGGCCTGGTTTGCAACGCTGATCGCGCTGGCCGACGGCCTGAGCCGGACCGGCTTCGTCAAATGGTTTGCCGACACCATGGCAAGCCACATGAGCGGCCTGTCGCCGATGACGGCTGCGGTAACGCTGGTGCTGGTCTTCTATTTCACGCACTACATGTTCGCCAGCGTCACCGCCCATACGACGGCAATGCTTCCGGTCATGCTCAGCGTCGGCTCGACCATTCCCGGCCTGCCAATGGAGTCCTTTGCGCTGATGCTGGCCCTGACGCTGGGCATCATGGGCATCCTGACACCTTATGGCACCGGTCCGAGCCCGGTCTACTTCGGCAGCGGCTACCTGCCCGCCGGAGACTACTGGCGGCTTGGCGCCATCTTCGGCGTGATCTACATCGCCGCGTTCCTGGCGCTCGGCGTGCCGCTGCTGCTTTGAAACGGAGCCCTCCTGCCATGCCCTACGAACCGAGTCCCCCGCATAAGCCGGCGATTGCGCGATCCCGGGGTTTTTCGCCTGGTGCAGCCGCCGCCGTGGCCTGCCTTTACCTGCTCGCACCAACTCCGGCGCATGCCCAGGCGCGCCAGGTCTTCGCTTCGCCCGATGCGGCAATGGCGGCTTTCGGCCAGGCGGTGCGCGCCGACGACGAGGCCGCCATGCGCCGCATGCTGGGGCCGAAATTCCGCGACATCATTCCGCCGGCCGGCGCCGAAGTACGGAAACGGTTCAACACCGCCTGGGCGCAATCGCATCGCTTGCAGCAGGCGGACAAACATGCCCTCATCGCGGTCGGCGACGATGGCTGGACCCTGCCGGTGCCGCTGGTCAAGGCGCCAGGCGGCTGGCAATTCGACACGCGGGCGGGTGTCGAGGAAATGCGCGTGCGCCGCATCGGCCGCAACGAGCTTGCGGTGATCCAGACCATGCAGGCGATCTGCGATGCGCAAGCGGAATACGCCCAGACGATGCACGATGGCGAGAAGCGGCTGGTCTACGCCAGCAGGCTGTCCAGCACCCCGGACAAGCATGACGGGCTCTATTGGCCGACCACCTCGAGCGAGTCACCGAGCCCGCTCGGCCCGGCTTTCCGCGACGCCGGCACGCGCAATGCAAGCAAGGACGGTTACCACGGCTACCACTACAAGCTACTGACCGCGCAAGGGCCGCATGGCGACGGCGGTGCGCTCAATTATGTCGTCGACGGCAAGCTGTTCGGCGGCTTCGCGGTCATGGCCTGGCCGGTGCGCTACGGCGACACCGGCGTGATGAGCTTCATCGTCAGCCACAAGGGGCAAGTGTACGAACGCGACCTGGGGCCCAACAGCGTGGCCAAGGCCGCTGCAACGAAAACCTTTGACCCAGCCCCGGGCTGGAGGAAGGTGTCGCCATGAGCCATCGCATCCTCACCATGGCCTGCTGCGGCGTACTGGCACTGGCCGGATGCCAGGGCGCCGGGCCGCCGGCCGCAACGCCGGCGTCCGCGCTGCCTGGCGGCGGCCCGACCCAGGCCCAGCGCGAACCCGCCCCGTACAAGGCAGAAGAAATCGAGGCCCTGGTCGCCCCGATCGCGCTCTACCCCGATCCGCTGCTGTCGCAGGTGCTGATGGCGTCCACCTATCCGCTGGAGGTCGCCCTCGCCGCGCGCTGGCTCAAGGAGCGCCCTGACCTGAAGGGCGATGCCGCGGTCAAGGCGGTGCAGAACGAAACCTGGGACGTCAGCGTGAAATCGCTGGTGGCGTTTCCGCAGATCCTTGGACCCATGGGCGACAAGCTGGACTGGACCCAGAAGCTGGGCGATGCCTTCCTGGCCCAGCAGAAGGACGTGATGGCTGCGGTGCAACGCCTGCGCGTGCGCGCCCAGCAGGCCGGCCACCTCAAGTCGGGGCCGCAGCAAACTGTGATCGTGGAACCCGCGACCGCGGCCGAATCCACGCAGCAGACCATCGTGCGCATCGAACCCGCGCAGCCCGACTTGATCTACGTGCCGGTGTATGACCCCGCCATTGTCTATGGCGGCTGGGGCTATGCAGGATACCCGTACTACTATTGGCCGCCCTACGGACCCTACTATCCTGGCGACGCCTTCCTTGGCGGCATCGCATGGGGCGTCGGCCTGGCCGCGGCCGTCGCCATCTTCGGCGACTGCGACTGGAACAACGGCGGCGTCCATGTGGAGCACCACAAGGCGCGCAACATCGACCGCAACTTCGACGCCAGCAAGCTGGATAAAGGCCGCTGGCAGCACGACGCGCGGCACCGCCAGGGGGTGGCCTACCGCGACAGCGCCACGCGCGAAAGATTTGGCAGGAGCACCGCCGATGCGTCGGGCCGCGCCGGCTTCCGCGGGCGCGACGCCACCGGCGGCCGGGACAACGGCTTCCAGGGCGTGGGCCGCGGCGGCAGTGCCGTGCAGCGTGATGTCAGCCGCGGAAACCAGAGCCTGCACTCGGGCGGCGGCCGGGCCGGCGGATTTGGCGGCGGACGCGGCGGAGGCTTTGGCGGCGGGCGTGGTGGCGGTGGACGACGTTAGGGAACCAATGCCCGTTTGGAGTGGTGCACTGGCACCTGGCTCCCGACATGACCGGATTCCCGAAGCGCAAGGGAAATCCATCGGCACAAAGACGCAGAATATCCATCCTCGCGCCCCCTCCTTCGCGCGCTGGAATGACGCCGGCGCCAGTCGCGTCAGCCGAGAGCTCCTTATTCTTGCCGGCTAGCCGCCCTGATTTGACCACGATCAAGTCCGAGTCATCCGGCGCCGTTTCCTGGCGCCGAACGCAAAGCTTCTGGCATGGAAAGCAAAGTCCGGACGTAGCCCCCACGCTTACCTTGATGACAACGCAATATGCGTTGGACCCATATCAAGAGGAGACACAGAATGGCTACACCCGGTTATTGCATTGCGCATCTTGTTGCCGAAGTCTGCCTTGCTGAATTAGCACATTCCGATTCAGTCATGGTGCGTTCGGAGGCCGAATGATGCGCGTAGAACAACTGACCGCCAGCATCGGCGCCGAACTCGTTGGCGTGAAACTCTCCGATGCCATTCATGACGATGGCTTGTTCAATGAGATCCGCGCCGCGTTGCTGCGGCACAAGGTTCTGTTCCTGCGAGACCAGGATATTGCTCGCGCCGAGCATGTCGCGTTTGCCGAGCGCTTTGGCAAGCTCGAAGACCATCCCGTTGCCGGCAGCCATCCGGAGCATCCGGGTCTCGTCCAGATCTACAAGCGGCCGGACCAGCCGATGGACCGCTACGAAAACGCCTGGCATACCGATGCCACGTGGCGCGAGGCACCTCCGATGGGCTGTGTCCTTCGCTGTGTAGAAACCCCTCCGGTCGGCGGCGACACGATGTGGACGAACATGGTTCTCGCGTACGAGAACCTGCCCGGTCACGTCAAGGCGCAAATTGCCGGCCTGAGAGCACGTCACAGCATCGAGGCGAGTTTCGGCGCGGCCATGCAAATCGAGAAGCGCCTGGCGCTGAAGGCGCAGTACCCGGATCCCGAGCATCCGGTGGTACGAATGCACCCGGAAACCGGCGAGCGGATCCTCTTCGTCAATGCCTTTACCACGCATCTCACCAACTTCCATACGCCTGCGTACGTGCGCTATGGCCAGGATTACAACCCCGGTGCGGCCGACCTGCTGCGTTACCTGGTGAGCCAGGCCTTCATTCCCGAATACCAGGTGCGCTGGCGCTGGAAGGCCAACAGCATGGCGATCTGGGATAACCGCAGCACCCAGCACTACGCGGTAATGGACTACGCGCCCTGCCATCGCAAGATGGAGCGCGCCGGCATTGTCGGCGACAAGCCGTTCGGCATTGGCGAGAAGCCATTCGGAATCGGCGAGGGCGACGTCAAGCGACACGCCGCACAGCCGGCCCAGGCCTGAACTATTTATCCCAAGGAGAGAGACATGGATTTCATCGACGGTTCGCTGTTCCCGGAGAACCAGCAGAAGCTGGTCATCACCGCAGCCCCTTATGGCCCGGAATGGATGCCTTCGGATTTTCCGCAAGATATTCCGGTGACGATGGAGGAACAGATCCAGAAGGCAGTGGACTGCTACAACGCCGGCGCTACCGTGCTGCACGTTCACGTACGCGAAGCCGATGGGAAAGGCTCGAAGCGCCTGTCCAAGTTCAATGAGTTGCTTGCCGGCATCCGGGCACGCGTGCCGGACATGATCCTGCAAGTGGGCGGATCGATCTCGTTTGCGCCGGAGAGCGAGGGGGATGTGGCCAGGTGGCTGTCGGACGATACCCGCCATATGCTTGCGGAACTGAAGCCGACGCCGGACCAGGTGACGATCGCGATCAACACCAACCAGATGAATGTGGTCGAGCAGATGTGCGCGGCAGATGTGGCCGGAACGTCCCTGGCCGAGCCGGCTAATTATCGCGCCTATCGCGAGATGACCATCCCCGCCGGACCGGAATGGGTGGAAGAGCATATCCGCCGGCTCAGCAGCAACGGCATCCAGACCCACTTCCAGCTTGCCAACATCGCGCAACTGGAAACGGTAGAGCGGATGATGCGCCGGGGCACCTGCAACGTGCCACTGATCCTGACCTGGGTGGCAATCGGCGGCGGCTTCGAAGCGCCCAACCTCTACAACCTGGCGAACTTCGTGAGGGCCTGCCCCAACGGCTCGGTGCTGACCCTGGAAACCTCGATGCTCAACGTGCTTCCGCTCAACATGATGGCTATCGCCATGGGGCTGCACGTGCGTTGTGGTATCGAGGACAACATCTGGACGCAGCGGCGGGACCGCAAGACGGGCACGGTCGAACAGATCGAGCAACTCGTGCGCATCTCGCGGGAGTTCGGCCGGGACGTTGCCAGTGCGAAGGAAGCGCGTGAGATCTACAAGATCGGCACGTTCTACGACGGCGCCGACGAGACGCTGGCGCAGAATGGTTTCGCGCCGAACCGCAAGCCTGGCCAGGTCGGGTTCACCCAGCACGCACGCCGTTGATCTGAAAGGATCAGGCCGCGTGGAGGTACAGAGATCCTCCGTCCCTGTACCTGCCCTGATCGCGTCTAGCATGTGAAGCGCCCGCACCCGGCGCGCTCCACCTGCTGGGGAAGACAGTCGCCTCGTTATATCCAGCCGGGTATTCATGTATGGATAGCACGATGTCACGCGAAGATTCCATGAGCCTGCAGTATCCGGAGACACGCGCGCAGGTGTCGGCCACAACCAGCACCGGCCCTCGCTTTACGATACTCGTGGGCGGCCTTGTGATGCTGGGCCAATTCGCCATCGGGACCTATCTACCAGCCTTCGGCTCGCTCAGCACGTCTTTGTCGGCCAGTCCGGCACAAGTACAGCAGTCTCTGACGGCATACATGCTTCCTTTCGGGCTGATGATGCTGTGGCATGGAGCAATCTCCGACGCAATCGGGCGTCGCAGATCCGTCCTCGCCGGACTCGCGCTGTTCGCCCTGGGGTCGCTGGTCTGTGCAGCGGCTTCGCAAATAGGGACCCTGTACGCCGGCCGCATCATGCAGGGGCTGAGTGCGGGAGTTGGGGCCGTCGTTGGCCGGGCCATGGTCCGGGACGTTGCCAGCGGGGCAACCGCTCAAAGGCAACTGGCACTGGTCGGCATGCTGTTCGCGCTGGCCCCTGCGCTGGCACCAGTCTGCGGTGGCTGGCTGCTGGCCTGGGCGGGCTGGCGCAGCATCTTTCTCTTCCTTGCTCTGCTGTCCGCAGGCTTGCTCGGGGCCTGCTGGCTTTGGCTGCCTGAAACCCTGCCGCCACCTGAACGGCATGTGCTGCATCCCATCCGGCTTGCTCAGGCGTATGGCAACGTTCTTTCGCATCGCAGCTTTGTGTTGTTGGCGCTGGCCAATGCTAGCGTCAACATGGCCATCTACGTCTATGTACTCGGTGCTCCCAGTTTCGTTACGCAGCACCTCGGATTGAATGCGCAATCCTTCGCATGGCTGTTCGTGCCGATTGTTGCGGGATTGCTGCTAGGCTCGCTCGCGCTATTTCGTCTTGCTGGCAGGGTGAGCCCATGGAAGACCATCGCGGGGGGGCACATCGTCATGTTCGCCGCGGCATTGGTCAATCTTTCCCTCGGCGTGTTCCATGCATCCGCGCTGCCGTGGATCGTGACGGCTCTTCCCTGCTTTGCCTTCGGCATGATGCTGACCCAGCCGAGCCTGCAATTGCTGGCTCTGGATTGCGCCCCGGCGCGCCGAGGCCTGGCGGCCAGTTGCTACCTGACGTTTCAACAGGTCGGGAATGCGTTGTTGTCCGCGCTGGTCATGCCGCTCCTTGCTGTCTCCCTTACGCGAATGGCACTTGGCATGCTGTCGATCCAATGCCTTGGCGCGCTCCTGGCCTACTTGGCGCTACGTTCAATGGACCGATCGCAATCCATGAATGGGGCCGGCGGATCTGGCGGCGGGAGAGGCGGGAGAGGCGGGAGAGGCGGGAGAGGCTAGCGGGAGCCGGTGCGAACGCCTCTGTCCGCTCTGGTTTGGACCTGCTTCAGGGACTCGCCCGCGTGCGCCGCATCAGCGCCACGATCGAATCCAGCCGCGTCCGGTCGCACGCCAGCGGCATGCCGTCGGCGAACATTGGCTGGGCCAGGCGCGTCAGCACGTCGCCCGGCGGCGCTTCCACCACCAGCCGTGCGCCATTGGCATGTGCCAGCAGCATGGTTTCATGCCAGCGCACCGGCGTGGCCATGTTCAGCGCCAGGTCGTCGGCGATCCTGCGCGGGTCGCGCAGCTCGCGCGCCTTGCTGGCGCTGAAATAACGCAGCGAGGGCGCGCACAGCGCCACGCCCTGCATGGCCTGTTGCAGCGCCTGCGCCGCGGCATCGAGCAGCGGGCAATGCGATGGCACATGGATGGCGACCGGCTTTGCGGCCTGCGCGCCGGCGGCAAGCGCCAGCGCTGATACCTCGGCCATCGCCGCCTCGCTGCCGGCGATCACGATCTGCGTCGGGGCGTTGAAGTTAGCCGGGTATACCGGCCGTTGCGGCGAGCACACCTGCGCCACCAACGGTGCGAGCCGGTTGCGGTCGAGCCCCAGGATGGCGGTCATGCCGTAGCCGGCGGGATAGGCCTGCGCCATCAGTTCCCCGCGCAGGCGCACCAGGCGCAAGGCATCGGCAAAGGAGAGCACGCCGGCAGTCACCGCGGCGGCATACGCGCCGATTGAAAGTCCGGCCACGGCGTCGGCGCGGGCGTCGTAAGCGGCCAGGCATCGTGCCATCGCCACGCCCGACGTCAGCAGGCACAGCTGCGTCCAGACCGTCGATTGCAGGCGCTCGGGCGTATCCATCCCTGCCGCCGGTACTTGCAGGACCTCCTCCGCTTCGGCCAGCACCGCCGCCACTGCCGGGTCGGCTGGCAGGTCCTTCAGCATGCCGGGGCGCTGTGTCCCCTGCCCGGGGAACGTGATCAGGACTTGCATGGCGATGGCTGCCACGGATCGTCGCACAGGCACGGTCCGTGGTCCGTCTTCAGCAGCACCCTGCCCCCGCTGCGCAGGCGTTCCAGCAGCGAAAAGCCGCCGTACGGTGTCGCGATCTGGATGTCGACGCGGACCGGCGCGTTGCGCTGCAGTTCGCCAAGCAACTCGAGATGGCCCGCCGCCAGCGGCTGGTCTGCCGTCACGACCAGATCCAGGTCGCTGTCGGCATGCAGCACGTTCTGCGCGCAGGCCAGCGAGAAGCCGGCGCTGCCGGTCACGCCCCAGCGGATGCCGGCGGCGTCGAGCCGGCCGGCGATGGCCTCGAGCGCGCGGATTGCCGGCAATGCCGCCAGGTCCGGGCGCAGGCGCCAGGCGCGCTGGGCGGCCAGCTCCATCGGCGTGACGAGCTTGCGCATCGCCGACGGCGCAATCCACGTGCCGAAGCGCTCTGCACGCGAGCGGCCGCGCAAGCCAACGGGGATCTCCCCCGGCCGGCGGCCGTCGCGACGCACGACCACCGGCGTGTCGTGCAGCGCCGGCAGCGAGACCCACGCCGGCAGCGCCGCGCCCTCCAGCGCGCTGGCCGGGTCGTCCAGCCAGACCAGGTCGTGCGGCGCGGGCGGCGCGAAATTCACGCTTGCCATTGCCGGGACAGGCACGCGCGTACCTCTGCCGACGCCTTCCGGTTGGCCCCGCCGAGGCGGCCTTGCAGGCCCGGCGTCGGGTCGCGGCGGATGTCGGCCAGCGCGGACAGGATGGTGTCGCGCGCGAGGAGCGCATCGGCCGCCACCGGCGCACTGGCCGACTCGACCTCGATCAGCCGCCACACGATGCCCAGCGTGGCGAAGTTCTCGATGTCGTAGGCCATCGGCGGTACTGTCGACGCCAGCGCCTCCAGGTCCTCGACCGTGCGCATGGTGATGCGGGCCGCGGCTTCCTTGCCCATCGCATGCACCAGCACGCCCGGGTCATTGAGCGCGATGATCCGGTTGGCCTGGTAGCCGTGCGCGAGGAAGGCGCCCGACATGGCGCGCCCGACAATCAGCGCCACCACCGGATGCCCGGCCAGGCGTGCCTCGGCATACGCGGCCACCGCGCCGGCCAGCGACTGGTGGATGCCCAGTGCCTCCTCGCGCCGGCCGTAGGCCTGGCTGGGCGTATCGACGATCGCCACGATGGCGCGCTTGACCGGCGCGGCGCGGTCCGCCTCGATCGCCTCGCGCACCGCGCGCGCCAGCGACCAGCCCTCGAGCAGTCCGGCTTCGCCGTTGCGCGCGCGCGGGAAGCGGCTGGCGGCATCGGGCACCAGCGCAATCCAGCGCACCGCGGCGCCGGCCAGTTCGCCGTCGGCCACCTGCACGGAATCCGGATAGCCCGGCTGGCGCGACGCCGCCGGCGCCAGCGCCTGCAGCCAGCGTTCGCCGCGGCTGGCTTCGCGCGCGGCAGCGGGATGAAGTGGTGCGTTCATGCGTCGGTCCCCCGTTGAAACAGTGCCTGCACCTGGGCGGGCGTGGGTTGGGCGCTGGCGTCGTACGCCTGCAGCGCGGCCAGGTATCGCGCGACTTGCTCGCTGCGATGGCTGGCGGCGACCGGCCCGCGCAGCAGCGCGGCAACCTGCGCGCGCATTGCGTCGCAGTCGTCGTCGACATACGCATCGGCGAAACCGGTGGCGACGCGCTGCGCGCCGCCGGTGAAGCTCCAGATAAAAGGCCGGTCGCGCGAGTCGTACTCGGCGATGCCCGCCTCCTGCTCGATCACGGCCGGGCCGTTCAGCCCCAGCCGGCCCTCCTGCGTCATCACCAGCGCGCTGCACAGGCCGGCTGCGATCGACATGCCGCCAAAGCAGCCCACCTGCCCCGCGATCACGCCGACCACCGGCTGGTAGCGGCGCAGGTCGACGATCGCCGCGTGGATCTCGGCAATCGCCGCCAGGCCAAGATTGGCCTCCTGCAGGCGCACGCCACCGGTTTCCAGCAGCAGCACCGCGCGCGTCGGTTCGCCGCGGCGGTTGTCTTCGGCCGCCAGTTCCAGCGCCCCGGCGATCTTGGCGCCACCGACCTCGCCCATGCTGCCGCCCTGGAAGGCCCCCTCGATGGCCAGCACCACCACCGGCATCCCGTCGATGCGCCCCTTGGCCACCACCACGCCGTCATCGCTCTGCGGCACCACGCCTTGCGGCGGCAGCCACGGCGACTGCAGGCCGTCGAACGGCCCCGCCAGTTCGCGGAAGGTGCCCGGGTCGAGCAATGCACGCGCGCGCTCGCGTGCGCCGAGTTCGATAAAACTGTTGCGCGCCAGCAGTTCCGCGGTGTTCATGCGCTGTCTCCTTGCTGCGGGCCGCCCAGCGCCTCGAACGCTTCCGCCAGGCGCATGCCGACCACGCCGGGCGTCGCGCCAAAGTCGTGGATGCGGATCTGCATCGATGCGCGCGGCTCGGCGGCGAAGACGCGCGAGAGCTGCGCATCCCAGACGCGGCCGTAGCCATTGACCGAGGTGGTGACCTCCACCGTGGTCCTGCCGCCCTGGCCCGGCTCGACCACTACCTCGAGGTCGCCCGACCCCACCACGCCGACCAGGACGCGTCCGGTAGCGGGTTGCCCCGCCGGGAATTCAAATCGCAGTTGTTCCATCACAGTCCCCTGAAGTCGTTTTTCGCTGCCGTCACGTTGGCCGTCCCGTCCAGTGACAGCCGGTCGAGGAAGATCGTCGCGGCCAGCAGGTCCGCCGCGCCGCCCGGCGAGGCCCTGCGGGCCAGCATGCCGGCATCGAGGCTGCGCAGATGGCGCCGCCCGGCGACCGTGCCCGCGCCGCCTGCCGACAACACCGCCTTCGCGCCGGCCTGCATGTAATCCAGCCCTTGCCGTCCTGACCGGGCCAGCACGCAGGTATCGTCCAGTTCGCTCATCAGCGCGAGCAGCGCGTTCAGGCGGGCCGTCGACTCGGTATCGCCGCGCGCGCGGCTGCGCTGCAGCGCCGGCAGCGCCAGCCGCGTCACGTGCGGGAAGCCCGCGCGCGCCTGGGCGCGCGCGCCGCCGACACCGTAGGCCAGACAGGCGAGTTCGCCCTTGTTGCCGGTGAGCCTTGGCCGGTGCCGGTCCGCCAGCGCGGCGATGGCGCCGGCCGTGGCGCTGATCGTCCCGGCACTGGCGGCCAGCCCTGCCGCGCTCGCGTGCGCCGCGGCGCCGACCAGCAGGCCGATGCACCAGATCGCTCCACGGTGCGTGTTGACACCGCCGGTGGCGGCCAGCATCACGGCCTCGGCCTCGCGGCCGAGCGCGCCCAGTTGTTCGCGCAGGCCATAGCCCACACGCGGCGCCCGCAGCCCGGCATCGGCCATGGCCGCGAACGACGGCCCCAGCGCGTGCGCCGAGCGCAGCATCAGCGGCAAGGTCAGGTCGGCATGGGCCCCGCTGCCGCGGCTGTCGACCAGGCCGGGCTTGGGCGAGAGCCGCGCTTCTTCGGCAATGGCGCCGACGGCGAGTCCCGCCAGCGCCTCGGCATGGGCCGAGGCCGCCGGGCGCTGCGCGGGCGCGTACGCGGCCTGCGCTTGCAGGATCCTTGCGGTGGCGGCTGCCATCACCAGCTCCGGAAGCGTGCCGGCGGCTCGTACAGCCCGCCGGACCAGTCGACCAGGTCGGCCATGCTCTTGGCCGCCAGCAGGCTGCGCGTGGCCTGGCTGCGCTGCACGCCCAGGTCTTCCGGCAGCGCGATCAGGCCGTCGCTGCGCATCCGGCGCGTGGTGGCGGGATCGTGCTTCAGGCCGATGGGCGTGACGCCGGCCACGGCGGCAATCATCCGGCGCCGCTCCTCCAGCGATTGCGCCTTGTAGAGGTAGGCGATGCCCTCTTCGGTCAGCACGTGCGTGACGTCGTCGCCGTAGATCATCACCGGCGCCAGCGGCATGCCGCTTTCGCGCGCGACCTCGACCGCATCCATCGATTCGACAAAGGTCGGCTTACCGCCGGCCTGGAAGGTCTCGACCATCTGCACCACCAGCTTGCGGCCGCGCGCGAGCGGGTCGTCGGTTTCGATCAGGTCGAGCCACGCCGGCGTCGGGTGGCGGCGCCCGCCCGGCTGGTGGCCCATGTTGGGCGCGCCGCCAAAGCCGGACAGCCGCCCGCGCGTCACCGTGGACGAATGGCCGTCGCCGTCGATCTGCAGCGTCGAGCCGATGAACAGGTCCACCGCATACTGGCCGGCAAGCTGGCAGAAGGCCCGGTTCGAGCGCATCGAGCCGTCCGCGCCGGTAAAGAAGACGTCCGGCCGCGCGGCGACGTAGGCTTCCATGCCCAGCTCGCTGCCGAAGCTGTGCACGCTCTCGACCCAGCCGGTCTCGATCGCCGGAATCAGCGTCGGGTGCGGGTTGAGCGTCCAGTACTTGCAGATCTTGCCCTTCAGCCCGAGCGACTCGCCGTACGTCGGCAGGATCAGCTCGATCGCCGCGGTGTTGAAGCCGATGCCGTGGTTGAGCGACTGCACCTGGTGGCGCTCGTAGATGCCGCGGATCGCCATCATCGCCATCAGCACGTGGACCGGCTTGATCAGCCGCGGGTCGCGCGTGAACAGCGGTTCGCAGAAGAATGGCTTGTCCGCCTGCACCACGTAGTCGATCCAGGAGCCCGGCACGTCGACGCGCGGCAGGCCCGCGGGATCGTCGACGATCTCGTTGACCTGCGCGATCACGAGCCCGTCGCGAAAGGCCGCGGCCTCGACCAGCGCCGGCGTGTCCTCAGTGCTCGGACCGGTGTAGAGGTTGCCCTGGCGATCGGCCTTGTAGCCGGCGATCAGCACCACATTGGGCACCAGGTCCACGTACAGCCGCGAATACAGCTCGATATAGGTATGGATCGCGCCGACTTCGAGCTGACCGTCCTCCAGGAACTGCGAGATGCGGATGCTTTGCGCCCCCGCGTACGAAAAATCCAGCTTGCGCGCGATGCCGCGTTCGAACAGGTCAAGGTGCTCGACCCGGCTGACGCTGGGAATGATCATGTGGAGCGCATTCACGCGCGCCGGATCGACCTGCGCCAGCGAGCGCGACAGGAAGTCGGCCTGCTTCTGGTTGTTGCCCTCCAGCACCACGCGGTCGCCGGACGCCAGCACGGCTTCCAGGAACGCGACGATGTCGCTGGTCGGCACCACCTTGCCGTCGGCAATGGCTGCGCCATTCTGCTTGCGGCGCGCCTTGGCTTGCCTGCGGGTATTCCACTGGCGGCCCGTGCTGGTGTTGGTCATCGCGTCTCCGGCTGGTGTCTGTCTGATGGCTCCACCTTAAACAGGCGGCGTCCGGCAAACAATCACGCCAGCAAATGAACCGTTACGCTGGCCGGAAGCGAGACCAGGGAGTGGGCGAAAAGCCGCCCGCGCCCCCTACTGGTCGGCTTCGCGCATCGCCATCCGGCACGCCGCTGCCAGCGCCAGCAGGTTGGGATCGCGCTCGCGGCGGCGCAGGAAGTTCAGCGCGATGGTCTGCTTGATGTCGTACTCGCCGGCCAGCGGCACGAACGCCACATTGCGCGAATACACGCCCTTCACCCGGCCCGGCAGCAGCGTGTATCCGATGCCGCCGCCCACCAGGTTCATCAGCGAAAAGATGTCGCCGACCTTCATCACCACATTAGGCGTGAATTCGGCAATACGGAACGCCTCGACAAAGCCGCTGTAGGTGACGAAGCCCTCGCTCAGGCTGACGAAGGGCTCGTCGCGGCAGGCACGCAGGTCCACCGCGGGCATCGAGGCATAGGGCGAACCGGCCGGCGCGGCAAAGAAGATATCGTCCTCGAACAGCGGGATCGACTCGATCTCCGGATCGGGCTCGGGCACGGCCATCAGCGCGGCGTCGATCGAGCCCTGCTTGAGCTTCTGCAGCAGGTCCGCGTTCGATCCCAGCATCAGCTCGGTCTGCAGCTCCGGGCGCCGCAGCTTCAGGCCGATCACGATCCTGGGCACGGTCTGGACCGTGAGCGAATAGAGCGAGCCGATCTTGAGGTGGTCGGCCGAAAAGCCGGCGGCCTCGCGCGTGGCGCGGATGCCGTCGGCCATGGCCTTGAGCACTTCCCTTGCCGTATCCGCCAGCACATGGGCGGCGTCGGTCGGGATCAGGTTGCGGCCCTCGTGGCGGAACAGCGCGCAGCTGGTGCCCTCTTCCAGCGAGTGCAGCGCGCGGTGCACGCTGACCGTGCTGGTATCCAGGATCTCGGCCGCCTTGGCCAGGTTGCCCGATTCCATGAACGCCAGCAGGGCTTCGAGTTTGCGGAAGGTGATCTCTTCGCCGATGCGGATTCTCATGGGTCGGGGGGCTGTGGTTGGGGCAGGCTCCTATCTTAGCTGCGTGGCGGGCAATGCGCACCGCTAACTGGACTGGCCGAGTTGCGTGAGGATCGCCGGGTTCTCCAGCGTCGAGGTGTCCTGCGTGATTGCCTCGCCCTTGGCCAG
>NZ_JADGMP010000053.1:0-548 GCF_015549295.1 Cupriavidus sp. IK-TO18 | reverse complement strand
GCCGGACGGTACTTCGGATCGGCGAATTCGGTGTACAGCACTTCCATCACGGCCAGCATGGTGTCCAGGCCGATCATGTCGGCCAGCGCCAGCGGGCCGATCGGGTGGTTGCAGCCCAGCTTCATGCCTTCGTCGATCTCTTCGGGCGAGGCCAGGCCTTCGCCCAGCACGCAGAAGGCTTCATTGATCATCGGGCACAGGATGCGGTTGACGACGAAGCCCGGGCTGTTCTTGACCGTGATCGGGTACTTGCCCAGTTCCTTCGCCAGCGCTTCCACGGCGGCGTGGGTGGCGTCGCTGGTCTGCAGGCCGCGGATCAGTTCGACCAGGGCCATCACCGGCACCGGGTTGAAGAAGTGCATGCCGATAAAGCGGCCGGCGCGCGAGGTCACCGCGGCCAGCTTGGTGATCGAGATCGACGAGGTGTTGGACGCGATGATCACGTTCTCGCCGACGATGCCGTCGATCTGCCTGAGGATCTTGACCTTCAGGTCGTAGTTCTCGGTGGCGGCCTCGATCACGATGTCGGTGGCCTTGAGGTCGTCATA
>NZ_JADGMP010000052.1:0-99221 GCF_015549295.1 Cupriavidus sp. IK-TO18 | reverse complement strand
ACGCAGGACGTCGCCAACGACATCCGCAAGAACATGCAGTCGCATGCCGGCGTGTTCCGCACCCAGAAGCTGATGGACGAAGGTGTCGACCGCATCCTGGAAGTGGCCGAGCGCGCCGACAACATCCACCTGAAGGACAAGTCCAAGGTCTTCAACACCGCGCTGGTGGAAGCCCTGGAAGTGGCCAACCTGGTGGAAGTGGCCAAGGCCACCATGATCTCGGCGGCCGCCCGCAAGGAATCGCGCGGTGCGCACGCGCACAGCGACTTCCCCAACCGCGACGACCAGAACTGGCTCAAGCACACGCTGTTCTACAGCGAAGGCAACCGCCTCGACTACAAGCCGGTGAAGATGGAACCGCTGACGGTGGAAAGCGTGCCGCCGAAGGCCCGTACCTTCTGAGCACCGCATCGTAGAGAAAACAGGACCCACAGAAATGAAGCGTATTTTCGAAGTCTACCGCTACGATCCGGACAAGGATGCGGCGCCGCGCATGCAGACCTACGAGGTCGAGCTCGACGGCCACGAGCGCATGCTGCTGGACGCGCTGGTCAAGCTCAAGAAGCTGGACGAGACCATCTCGTTCCGCCGTTCGTGCCGCGAAGGCGTGTGCGGCTCGGACGCGATGAACATCAACGGCAAGAACGGCCTGGCCTGCCTGACCAACATGCGCGAGCTGCCGGACCGCATCGTGCTGCGTCCGCTGCCCGGGCTGCCGGTGGTGCGCGACCTGATCGTCGACATGACGCAGTTCTTCAAGCAGTACAACTCGATCAAGCCGTTCCTGATCAACGACGAGCCGCCGCCCGAGAAAGAGCGCCTGCAGTCGCCGGAAGAGCGCGACGAGCTGGATGGCCTGTACGAGTGCATCCTGTGCGCCAGCTGCTCGACGTCGTGCCCGTCGTTCTGGTGGAACCCGGACAAGTTCGTCGGCCCGGCCGGCCTGCTGCAGGCTTACCGCTTCATCGCGGACAGCCGCGACCAGGCCACCAATGAGCGCCTGGACAACCTGAACGACCCGTACCGCCTGTTCCGCTGCCACAGCATCATGAACTGCGTCGACGTGTGCCCGAAGGGTCTGAACCCGACCAAGGCCATCGGCAAGATCAAGGAACTGATGGTTCGCCGCGCGGTGTGATCCTGCGGCTGTCTAAGTAGTAAGCGGTGCGTCAGCCAGAGCGGCTATATCTGGCGGGCGCACCGAAAGTAGGAAGCCATGACCGAGAGTCCTGCCACCACCTTCTCCCATCAGGCCGATCCGCACAAGCGCGCACGGTTGCGCTGGCGCGCCCGCCGCGGCCTCCTGGAGAACGACATCATCGTCGAACGTTTTTTCAACCGTTACGAGGAGAGCCTGTCCGACGAGGATGTGGCTGCGCTGAGCCAGCTGTTCGAGCTCAGCGACAACGAGTTGATGGACCTGCTCCTTGCCCGCAAGGAACTGGACGGTGAGCTCGACACGCCCCCGATGCAGCGCGTAGTGAACCTGCTGCGTTCGGTCTGAGTTTTGGTCAACATTATTATTCACAGCATTTGAAGGATCCGACATGACGCCGTCCGATGTGAAAGCCACGCTATCGTTCTCCGATGGTTCCCCCAGCGTTGAGCTGCCGATTTATACGGGCACCGTTGGCCCGGACGTGATCGACATTCGCAAGCTGTACGGACAAACCGGTAAGTTCACCTACGACCCCGGTTTCATGTCGACGGCTTCGTGTAATTCCAAGATCACCTATATCGACGGTGACAAGGGCGAGCTGCTGTATCGCGGCTACCCGATCGAGCAGCTGGCGCAGAAGTGCGACCACCTCGAGACCAGCTACCTGCTGCTCAAGGGTGAACTGCCCAACGCCAAGCAGAAGGAAGAATTCGTCGGCCACGTGATGAACCACACGATGGTCCACGAGCAGCTGCAGTTCTTCATGCGCGGTTTCCGCCGCGATGCCCACCCGATGGCAGTCCTGACCGGCCTGGTGGGTGCCATGAGCGCGTTCTACCACGACGCGATGGACATCGATGATCCGCACCAGCGCGAGATCTCGGCCATCCGCCTGATCGCCAAGATGCCGACCATGGTCGCCATGGCGTACAAGTACAACATCGGCCAGCCGTACATCTATCCGCAGAACGACCTGTCCTACTCGGGCAACTTCCTGCGCATGCTGTTCGCCACGCCGTGCGCCCCGTACACCGTGAACCCGGTGCTGGAGCGCGCGCTGGACCGCATCTTCATCCTGCACGCCGACCACGAGCAGAACGCGTCGACCTCGACCGTGCGCCTGGCCGGCTCGTCGGGCACCAACCCGTTTGCAGCTATCGCCGCGGGCGTGGCCTGCCTGTGGGGCCCGGCCCACGGCGGCGCCAACGAAGCCGCGCTGAAGATGCTGGAAGAGATCGGCAGCGTCGACAACATCCCCGAGTTCATCAAGCAGGTCAAGGACAAGAACTCGGGCGTGCGCCTGATGGGCTTTGGCCACCGCGTGTACAAGAACTACGATCCGCGCGCCAAGCTGATGCGCGAAACCTGCCATGAGGTGCTGAACGAGCTGGGCCTGCACAACGACCCGCTGTTCAAGCTGGCCATGGAGCTGGAAAAGATCGCGCTGGAAGACGAGTACTTCGTCAGCCGCAAGCTGTACCCGAACGTCGACTTCTACTCGGGCATCGTCCAGCGCGCGCTGGGCATCCCGACCTCGCTGTTCACCTGCATCTTCGCGCTGGCCCGCACCCCGGGCTGGATCTCGCAGTGGGAAGAGATGATCACCGATCCGGAATACAAGATCGGCCGTCCGCGCCAGCTGTTTGTCGGCGCCGCCACCCGCGACGTGCCGGACGTGTCCAAGCGCTGAGCGCAAGCTCATCCGATTCGCTGCGCAGTGCAGCAATTGCAAACGCCCCGGCCCGCCGGGGCGTTTGTCTTTTCTGGGGCGGCTCGCGTTGTGCGGTGCAGCGCGGGAAAGGGCAGGAAATCGCACCTCGAATGGTCCGGAGCGCAATTCGTGGAAAATTGTGTCGCGTTTTCCCACTGTGGTTCCGCATTTATTGTGCGATTGTCGCGTAGCGCAGGAAATTTGACCCTATAATGCGGGCTGCTTTGCCGACGGCAGCCGGGCCATCCCTCCGGCATGCGGTGCGGCAAGCGGGGCAGGCGAATCGCTTGCGCAATAGAGAACGCATCAAACGTTGTCTTTCCGAACCTTGGTCCCACACCACAGCGGGACTGACACATGCCGGGCCCCGCATCTCTTGAGCTTTTCCGCAGGCCCGTCTTCCGCGTCTCGGGCCGCTTTTCTGCCGTTCCGATCTCTGTAGTCCGCGGGTGTTGTTCGATTGCGCAGGTCATTCCGCTTCTGCCCGGATGACCCAAACATAAATCGAGGAGCTCCTGATGACGCTGTCCCGTCTTACCACCATTTCGCTGGCTGCCATGCTGGCCACCTTTGGCGCCGCCGCCAACGCCGAAACCGTGAAGATCGCCATTGCCGGCCCGATGAGCGGCTCGGTGGCGCAGTACGGTGACATGGTCAAGGCCGGTGCGCTGACCGCCGTCGAACAGATCAACGCAGCCGGCGGCGCCGGCGGCAACAAGTTGGAAGTGGTGATGATGGACGACGCCTGCGAACCGAAGCAGGCCGTCGCGGTGGCTAACAAGGTCGTCAGCCAGAACATCAAGTACGTGATCGGCCACGTGTGCTCGGGCTCGACCATCCCGGCCTCGGACATCTACGAGAACGAAGGCATCGTGATGGTCACGCCGTCGGCCACCGCGCCGCAGCTGACCGAGACCAGGAAGCGCAAGTTCATCTTCCGCACCATCGGCCGCGACGACCAGCAGGGCCCGGCCGCCGCCCAGTACATCATCGGCAAGGTCAAGCCGAAGAAGGTCGCCGTGCTGCACGACAAGCAGTCGTATGGCCAGGGCATCGCCAGCTCGGTGAAGAAGGACCTGGAAGCGGCCAAGATCCCGGTCGCCGTGTTCGAGGGCATCAACGCCGGCGATTCGGACTACTCCGCCGTCATCACCAAGCTGAAGTCGCAGGGCGTGGACTTTGTCTACTTCGGCGGCTACCACCCGGAAATGGGCCTGCTGCTGCGCCAGGCGCGCGAGCAGGGCGTGAAGGCCACCTTCATGGGTCCCGAGGGCGTGGGCAACAAGGACGTGACCGCCATTGCCGGCCCGTCGTCGGAAGGCATGCTGGTGACGCTGCCGGCCGACTTCTCGGCCGACCCGGCCAACGCCGGCCTGGTCAAGGCGTTTGCCGACAAGAAGCGCGACGCCAACGGCCCATTCCAGATGCCGTCCTACGCCGCCGTCAAGATCATCGGAGACGCCATCGCCGGCGCCAAGAGCACCGATCCGGCCAAGGTCGCGGCGTACATGCACAAGAACGCCTTCACCACCCCGATCGGCAAGGTCGAGTACGACGACAAGGGCGACCTGAAGTCCTTCAAGTTCGTGGTCTACACCTGGCACAAGGACGCCAGCAAGACCGCCGCAAACTAAGCAGGCGCTCCTTCCCGCCCACGCCCCGCCCGGCCTCCGGGCGGGGCGTTCTGGTATCGGGCTTCAAGTTCCTGAGGCTTCCCCTATGAATGAATTCCTTCCACAGTTCACCCAGCAGCTGGTCAACGGCCTGACGCTGGGTGCGATCTATGCGCTGATCGCCATCGGCTACACAATGGTCTACGGCATCATCGGCATGATCAATTTCGCGCACGGCGAGATTTACATGATCGGTGCCTACGTCGGCCTGGTCACGCTCACCGCGATCGGCGCCCAGGCAGGCTACCCCCTGCCGCTGGTGCTGGGCGCCGCCCTGCTGGTCTCGGTGCTGGTCACCGGCGTCTACGGCTTTGCGGTCGAGCGGGTGGCATACCGGCCCCTGCGCGGCGGTCCGCGGCTGGTGCCGCTGATCTCCGCCATCGGCATGTCGATCTTCCTGCAGAACTATGTCCAGATCGGGCAGGGCGCGCGCGACGTGTCCGTGCCGGTGCTGATCTCGGGCGCCATCGAGTTCCAGATGGGCGGCGATTTCACCGTGACCGTGCCGTATTCGCGCCTGCTGATCGTCGGCGTAACGCTGGTGATGATGATCGCGCTGACGCTGTTCATCGGCCGCTCGCGCATGGGCCGTGCCTGCCGCGCCTGCGCCGAAGACATGCGCATGGCCAATCTGCTCGGCATCGACACCAACAAGGTAATCTCGTTCACCTTCGTGCTGGGCGCGATGCTGGCCGCCGTCGGCGGCGTGCTGATCGGGCTGAGCATCGGCAAGCTCAATCCCTTTATCGGCTTTATCGCCGGCATCAAGGCCTTTACCGCGGCGGTGCTGGGCGGCATCGGCAGCATCCCGGGCGCGATGCTCGGCGGCGTGCTGCTGGGCCTGGCGGAAACCTTCGCCTCGGGCTACATGCCGGCGGAATACAAGGACGTGGTCGCATTCAGCCTGCTGGTGCTGGTGCTGCTGTTCCGTCCGACCGGGCTGCTGGGCAAGCCTGATGTCGAGAAGGTGTGAGGGAGGGCGAGACAATGACTAACCAAACTTTCGCAATGTCCGCCGGGCAGGTAGCGCGCGGCGGCGCCACGCCGGGCCAGTCGCTCAAGAACGCGATCACGGCGGCCGTGATGACGGCAATCCTGACCATTCCCATCCTGGGCCTGCAGCTCAGGCTGGAAGGCTACAAGGTGGTGCTCGAGCCGCACTGGCGTCCGGTATGGATTGCCGTGGCGGCAGTGTTCCTGTTCCAGCTGTTCAAGCCGTTGCTGTCGCGTGCCGGCAGTGCCGTGCGCCTGCCGTCGGTGCCGCAGCTCGGCGCGCGCCAGCAGCGCGTGGCGATATGGGTGCTGCTGGCGGTCGGGCTGGTGTGGCCGTTCTTCGGCTCGCGCGGCGCGGTCGACGTGGCCACGCTGGCGCTGATCTACGTGATCCTGGGGCTGGGCCTGAATATCGTGGTGGGCTATGCCGGCCTGCTCGACCTGGGCTACGTCGGCTTCTATGCGATCGGCGGCTATACCTATGCGCTGCTGAACCAGCACTTCGGGCTAGGCTTCTGGGAATGCCTGCCGATCGCCGCGGCGATGTCGGCAACCTTCGGCTTCCTGCTCGGCTTCCCGGTGCTGCGGCTGCGCGGCGACTACCTCGCCATCGTGACGCTGGGCTTCGGCGAGATCATCCGCCTGCTGGCCAACAACCTGACCAGCCTGACCGGCGGCCCGGATGGTGTCTCGGGCATTCCCAAGCCGTCCGTATTCGGCATCGAAATGGGGCGCAGCGCCAGCGTGGAGGGCACGAAGACCTTCCATGACCTGATCGGCCTGGACTACAGCGGCCAGCACATGGTGATCTTCCTGTACCTGCTGGCGCTGCTGCTGGTGGGCTTCACGCTGTTCGTCACCAGCCGCCTGATCCGCATGCCGATGGGCCGTGCCTGGGAAGCGCTGCGCGACGACGAGATCGCGTGCCGCTCGCTGGGCCTGAACCCGACCCGCATCAAGCTGTCGGCGTTCACGCTGGGCGCATCGTTCGCCGGCATCGGCGGCGCGTTCTTCGCGGCGCGCCAGGGGCTGGTCAATCCGGAATCGTTCACCTTCATCGAGTCGGCGCTGATCCTTGCCGTGGTGGTGCTGGGCGGCATGGGTTCGCAGCTGGGCGTGATCCTGGCGGCGATCCTGTTGACGGTGCTGCCTGAAGTGGCGCGCGGCTTTGCCGAATATCGCATGCTGATCTTCGGCCTGGTGATGGTGCTGATGATGATGTGGCGTCCGCAGGGCCTGCTGCCCGCGAGCCGTCCGCACGTGGAGCTTCCCCGATGAACGCGCCGATGACTAGTTTGCAACAAGCCGAATTGTTGAAAGTATCCGGCCTGCAGATGCGCTTCGGCGGCCTGCTCGCCGTGGACGGCATCGATTTCGATGTCCGCAAGGATGAGGTCTTCGCCATCATCGGCCCCAACGGCGCCGGCAAGACCACGGTGTTCAACTGCGTCGGCGGCTTCTACAAGCCGACCGCGGGCGAGGTCACGCTGGATGGCCACGACATCGCCGGCCTGCCCAGCCACAAGGTGGCGCGCCAGGGCCTGGTGCGGACCTTCCAGAACATCCGCCTGTTCAAGTCGCTGACGGTGGTGGAAAACCTGCTGGTGGCGCAACACCTGCAGGTGCAGTCCGGCATCCTGCGCGGCCTGTTTGCCACCCCGGCCTATCGCCGTGCCGAGCGCGAGGCGCTGGAACGCGCCGCGGTCTGGCTGGAGCGGATGGGCCTGACCAAGGTGGCCAACCGCGAGGCCGGCACGCTGTCGTACGGCCACCAGCGCCGGCTGGAGATCGCACGCTGCATGATCACCAAGCCGCGCCTGCTGATGCTGGACGAGCCCGCCGCAGGCCTGAACCCGCAGGAGAAGGTCGAGCTGCAGCAGCTGATCGACCAACTGCGCCGCGAATTCGGCATTGCCGTGCTGCTGATCGAGCACGACATGAGCCTGGTGATGGGCGTGTCCGACCGCATCCTGGTGATGGAGCACGGCAAGCCTATCGTGATCGGCAAGCCCGACGAAGTGCGCAATGACCCGCGCGTGATCAAGGCCTACCTGGGAGAGGACTGATGCTGAAGCTGGAACAGGTCCATACCCACTACGGCGCCGTCGAGGCGCTGTCGGGCGTATCGATCGAAGTCAACAAGGGGGAGATCGTCACCCTGATCGGCAGCAACGGTGCCGGCAAGACGACGCTGATGATGACCGTGTGCGGCACGCCGCGTGCGTCCAGAGGGCGCGTGCTGTTCGAGGGCGAGGACATCACCAACCGCTCGACGCACGAGATCATGCGGTTGGGGCTCGCGATCTCGCCCGAGGGCCGGCGCGTGTTCCCGAGCCTGACCGTGCTGGAAAACCTGAAGATGGGCGGCTTCTTTGCCAGGCGCGACGAGATCGAGGCCGGCATCGAGCACGTGTTCAAGCTGTTCCCGCGGCTGAACCAGCGCGCCAGCCAGCGTGCCGGCACCATGTCGGGCGGCGAGCAGCAGATGCTGGCGATCGGCCGCGCGCTGATGAGCCGGCCCCGGCTGCTGCTGCTGGACGAGCCCACGCTCGGCCTCGCGCCGCTGATCATCGCGCAGATCTTCGACATCATCCGGACCATTCGTGACGAGGGCGTCACCGTGTTCCTGGTCGAGCAGAACGCCAACAAGGCGCTGCAGGTCGCGGATCGGGGCTATGTGCTGGAGACCGGCAAGGTGGTGCTGGCCGATACCGGTGCTAACCTGCTGGCCAATGACCGGATCAAGGCTGCCTACCTGGGCGGCTGATGCCGGCGGCCGTCGCCCTGCAACGGGGCGACGGCTCTTTACCGATTCGTTTTCGTGATCGGCGAAAGCCCCCTTTCGCCAATCACATTACATTCCAGGCGCCGTCCCGGCCGGGCAGGGCGCTGATCCCCATATCCCCTGTGGCATAATCGATTGCCAAGTCAAGCATTGCAGCAACGCTTGAAATAACGCTCGCTTCAGGCGGCTTCCGGCGCGATCATCGCAATCACGCTATCGACGCCCGTGTTCGCCACCGCGACCGAAGCGAACAAAAACCCCTGCAAACTACTGCGCGGTCACCGCGGCCTCTCCTGCAAGGGAGCGGTCATTCGGTCCGCCATCGCATCATGGCCAAGACGCTCTACGACAAACTCTGGGATGACCACACCGTCCACGTCGAGGAAGACGGCACCACGCTGCTCTACATCGACCGCCACCTGCTGCATGAAGTGACCAGCCCGCAGGCGTTCGAAGGCCTGAAGATGGCGGAGCGTCCGGTATGGCGCATCAGCGCGAACCTGGCCGTCTCGGACCATAACGTGCCGACCACCGACCGCAGCCAGGGGATCGCCGACCCGGTGTCGAAGCTGCAGGTCGATACGCTGGATGCCAACTGCGACAGCTTCGGCATCACCCAGTTCAAGATGACCGACCACCGCCAGGGCATCGTGCACGTGATCGGGCCGGAGCAGGGCGCGACGCTGCCGGGCATGACGGTGGTGTGCGGCGACTCGCATACCAGCACGCACGGCGCCTTCGGCGCGCTGGCGCACGGCATCGGCACCTCTGAAGTCGAGCACGTGCTGGCCACGCAGACGCTGCTGGGCAAGAAGGCAAAGAACATGCTGGTCAGGGTGGAAGGCAAGCTGCCGCGCGGCTGCACCGCCAAGGACATCGTGCTCGCCATCATCGGCAAGATCGGTACCGCCGGCGGCACCGGCTACACCATCGAGTTTGCCGGCTCGGCCATCCGCGACCTGACCATGGAAGGCCGCATGACGGTCTGCAACATGGCCATCGAAGCGGGCGCGCGCGCCGGCCTGGTGGCGGTGGACGACGTCACGCTGGAATACGTCAAGGGCCGCCCGTACGCGCCGCAGGGTGTGGAGTGGGAGCAGGCCGTGGCCTACTGGCGCACGCTGCATTCGGATGCGGGCGCCAAATTCGACCAGGTGGTCGAGCTGCGTGCCGAAGAGATCCGCCCGCAGGTGACCTGGGGCACCTCGCCGGAAATGGTCATCAGCATCGAAGACCGCGTGCCGGATCCCGAGAAGGAAAAGGACTCGACCAAGCGCAACGCCATGGAGCGCGCGCTGGAATACATGGGCCTGCAGCCCAACGTGCCGGTGGAGAGCATCAGTATCGACAAGGTCTTCATCGGCTCGTGCACCAACAGCCGTATCGAAGACATGCGCGCCGCCGCGTGGGTGGTGCAGAAGCTGGGCCGCAAGATCGCATCCAACGTCAAGCTGGCGCTGGTGGTGCCGGGTTCGGGCCTGGTCAAGGAACAGGCCGAGCGCGAAGGCCTGGACAAGATCTTCAAGGCCGCCGGCTTTGAATGGCGCGAGCCGGGCTGCTCGATGTGCCTGGCCATGAACGCCGACCGCCTCGATCCGGGCGAGCGCTGCGCGTCGACCTCGAACCGCAACTTCGAAGGCCGTCAGGGCGCCGGTGGCCGTACCCACCTGGTGAGCCCGGCGATGGCAGCGGCTGCCGCCATCGAAGGCCATTTCGTCGACATCCGCAAGCTGGGCTGAGCGGAGCGCGGCAGATGAAAAGGACCCTGATCGCATGGCTGGCATGCCTGGGCATGCTGCAGCTGGCTGGCTGCAACACCATGGCCGGCCTGGGCAAGGACACGCAGGCCGCCGGCAGCTCGCTCGAGCGCGCGGCCAAGAAGTAAGGAAAGAGACATGGACAAGTTCACTGTACACAGCGGCCTCGTGGCTCCGCTCGATCGCGAGAACGTCGACACCGACGCCATCATCCCGAAGCAGTTCCTGAAGTCGATCAAGCGCACCGGCTTTGGCCCCAACCTGTTCGACGAGTGGCGCTACAAGGATGTCGGCGAGCCCGGCATGGACAACAGCAAGCGTCCGCTGAACCCGGATTTCGTGCTGAACCAGCAGCGCTACCAGGGGGCATCGATCCTGCTGGCGCGCCGCAACTTCGGCTGCGGCAGTTCGCGCGAGCACGCGCCGTGGGCGCTGACGCAATACGGCTTCCGCGCCGTGATCGCGCCCAGCTTTGCCGATATCTTCTTCAACAACTGCTACAAGAACGGCTTGCTGCCGGTGGTGTTGAGCGAGCAGCAGGTCGACCACCTGTTCAACGAGACCAACGCGTTCAACGGCTACCAGCTGACCATCGACCTGGACAAGCAGGCCGTGATCACACCGTCGGGCCAGGGCTATGAATTCGACATCGCCCCGTTCCGCAAGTACTGCATGCTGAATGGCTTCGACGATATCGGCCTGACCCTGCGCCATGCCGACAAGATCAAGGCCTACGAGGCCGAGCGCGTGGCGAAAATGCCGTGGCTGAACAACCGCCTGGTCGGATAAGACTCAACCGAGGAAGACAACAATGAAGATCGCAGTCCTGCCGGGTGACGGCATCGGTCCCGAAATCGTTGCAGAGGCCGTCAAGGTCCTGAACGCGCTCGACGAGAAGTTCGAACTCGAAACCGCGCCCGTGGGCGGCGCCGGCTACGAGGCCGAAGGCCATCCGCTGCCGGAGAACACGCTGAAGCTGGCCAAGGAGGCCGACGCCATCCTGTTCGGCGCCGTCGGCGACTGGAAGTACGACAGCCTGGAGCGCCCGCTGCGCCCCGAGCAGGCCATCCTGGGCCTGCGCAAGCACCTGCAGCTGTTCGCCAACTTCCGTCCGGCGATCTGCTACCCGGAACTGACCGGTGCCTCGAGCCTGAAGCCCGAGCTGGTGGCCGGCCTGGACATCCTGATCGTCCGTGAGCTGAACGGCGACATCTACTTCGGCCAGCCGCGCGGCCTGCGCGAAGCGCCGGACGGCATGTTCAAGGGCGCGCGCGAAGCCTTCGACACCATGCGCTACAGCGAGCCGGAAATCCGCCGCATCGCGCATGTGGCGTTCCAGGCCGCGGCCAAGCGCGGCAAGAAGCTGTGCAGCGTCGACAAGGCCAACGTGCTCGAGACCTTCCAGTTCTGGAAGGACATCGTGATCGATGTCAGCAAGGAATATCCGGAAGTCGAGCTGTCGCACATGTATGTCGACAACGCGGCCATGCAGCTGGTCAAGGCGCCCAAGAGCTTCGACGTGATCGTCACCGGCAATATGTTCGGCGACATCCTGTCGGACGAGGCCGCCATGCTGACCGGCTCGATCGGCATGCTGCCGTCGGCGTCGCTGGATGCGAACAACAAAGGCCTGTATGAGCCTTCGCACGGCTCGGCGCCGGACATCGCCGGCAAGGGCGTGGCCAATCCGCTGGCCACCATCCTGTCGGCGGCGATGATGTTGCGGTACTCGCTGAACCGCGCCGAGCAGGCCGACCGCATCGAGAACGCCGTCAAGAAGGTGCTGGCTCAGGGCTATCGCACCGGCGACATCCTGACGCCGGGCTGCAAGCAGGTCGGCACCCGCGAGATGGGAGAGGCCGTTCTGGCCGCACTGTAAGTCACACGCAAAAGGGCACCGCCGGCGCGGTGCCCTTTGTTTTATTTGTCCCTAATTTGCACGCTGCGGCGGCGCCGCAAAATCGTGTAGACTCTGCGAATGGCCCGATTTTCCCAGTCCACCCTGACTGCTGTTGTCGCCCTGACCGCCACCCGCGGCCCGGTCGGCACGATTTCGCTCGGCCAGACCGCAACGACGATTAAAACCATTATTAAAACCGCGATCGCCTAGATCCGTTCGTCGTGCCTGCCCGTCTTCCCCGCGCAGCCACGCCGGGCGAGGAAAATGGCGGGGAAGTAAAAATCACATCCGAGGTAAATCATGATTGTAGGTCTCGTCGGTTGGCGGGGTATGGTCGGCAGCGTCCTGATGCAGCGCATGCAGGAAGAGCGTGATTTCGACCACATCGAGCCCGTCTTCTTCAGCACGTCCAACGCCGGCGGCAAGGCGCCCGCCATGGCCAAGAACGAAACCACGCTCAAGGATGCCAACGACATCGAGGCACTGAAGAAGTGCGACGTGGTGCTGACCGCCCAGGGCGGCGACTACACCAACGAGGTCTTCCCCAAGCTGCGCGCGGCTGGCTGGAAGGGCTACTGGATCGACGCGGCCTCGTCGCTGCGCATGAAGGACGATGCCATCATCGTGCTGGATCCGGTCAACCAGGGTGTGATCAAGGACGCGCTGTCCAAGGGCGTCAAGAATTTCATCGGCGGCAACTGCACGGTCAGCTGCATGCTGATTGGCCTGGGCGGCCTGTTCCAGGCCGACATGGTCGAATGGATGACCTCGATGACCTACCAGGCCGCTTCGGGCGGCGGCGCCCAGCACATGCGCGAGCTGCTGACGCAGTTCGGCACGCTGAACGCGTCGGTCAAGCCGCTGCTGGATGACCCGGCGTCGGCCATCCTGGAAATCGACCGCCAGATCCTGGCGACCCAGCATGGCCTGTCCGCCGAGGAAACCAAGCAGTTCGGCGTGCCGCTGGCCGGCAACCTGATCCCCTGGATCGACAAGGACCTGGGCAACGGCCAGTCCAAGGAAGAATGGAAGGGCGGCGCCGAGACCAACAAGATCCTGGGCCGTGGCGAGGGCTTCCTGGGTGCGACCGGCGCCACGCCGATCGCCGTCGACGGCCTGTGCGTCCGCATCGGCGCGATGCGCTGCCACTCGCAGGCGCTGACCATCAAGCTGCGCCGCGACGTGCCGCTGGACGAGATCGAAGGCATGCTGGCGGCCCACAACCAGTGGGCCAAGGTGGTGCCAAACACGCGTGAAGCCAGCATGACCGACCTGACCCCGGCGGCCGTGACCGGCACGCTGACGATCCCGGTCGGCCGCCTGCGCAAGATGCAGATGGGCGGCGAGTACCTGTCGGCCTTCACGGTCGGCGACCAGCTGCTGTGGGGCGCGGCCGAGCCGCTGCGCCGCATGCTGCGTATCCTGATCGAATCCTGATGGGTGGCTGATAGCTGCGTGCCTGGTTGCGTCCGTTGCAGCCAGGCAACAGAAAAGACCGCTTTGCCGACAACGCCGCGCCCACGCGCGGCGTTGTTGTATCCGGACGCCTATTTTCCCGGGCGATGCGTCACAATACGGCGGCATGCGCCCCGGCCCGCAGGGGTCGGCGCCTGTTGGTCAAGGGGTGCAATCAGAATGCCCCGCCAGCTTGACGGACCTGTCTATGGGGTCGGTTTGTCGATGTATATCGCTACTAAAACATAACGGAGCATAAGGTGAGTGTGAGCCAACATCGCCGGAAAGATGCGCCTACTGCCCGTCAGCGCTGGTCAACGCTGGCCGTCACGGCACTGGGTCTGCTGCTTGCGCAGCCGGCCGCATATGCCGCGGGGTTCGGGCAATTGCGGGTTCAGTCGAATCTGGGGCAGCCGCTGCAGGCTGAGATCGACATCAGCGGGGTCACACCCGATGAGGCCGCCGCGCTGAACGTCAAGCTGGCGTCGCCTGGGGCGTACGCCGCGGCCGGGCTGATCTACCAGCCCGCGGTCAGCACGCTGCGGCTGGAGATCGAGCGCCGCCCGAACGGCAGCTATGTCGCCAAGGTCCGTTCGACGCAGCCGATCAGCGAGCCGTTCGTCGATATCCTGGTCGACATGAGCTGGGCCAGCGGCAAGGTTTCGCGCGCCTACACATTCCTGCTTGATCCCGCCGGGGTCAAGCCTTCCAACGAGAGCTATTCGCCTTCGACGGTGGTGCAGGCTGCAACGCCCGACGCTTCGCCCGCCACCGCGCAACAGCCCGCGGCTGCGGCGGCGCCGCAGGCGGCCGCACCGGGAGCCGCACAGGGGGCCGCGCCCGCCGCAGAATCCGCCCGTCCGGCAGCGCCGGTGCGTCCCGCACGGCAGGCCAGGCGCGCGCCGTCCGCGCCCGCCGCCAGCGCCGACACGGCGCCGGGCAGTGGCTATACCGTCAAGCGCGGCGATACGCTGTACGGGATTGCCGGCGAAGCCGTACAGGGCGCCGAATCGGTGTCGCTGGACCAGATGCTGGTCGCGCTCTACCGCAACAATCCCAACGCCTTTATCGGCGGCAACATGAACCGGCTGCGCAGCGGCGCGGTGCTGCAGGTGCCGACCCCGCAACAGGCGCAGTCCGTCACGCCGAAGGAGGCGCGCCGCGAGGTGGTGGCGCGCACGCAGGGCTTCGACGCCTATCGCAGCCGCCTGGCGAGTGCCGCCGCGGCCAAGTCGGTCGTACCCGACAGCGGCCGCCAGCAGTCCGGCAACGTGACGGCGCGCGTGCAGGAACAGGCCGCCCCGACCGATGGCCCACGCGACGAGCTGAAGCTGAGCAAGGGCGAGCGGGGCGCGCAGGCCGATGCTGCCGCCAAGGCCGAAGCCAACGTCGCGCGCGAGCGCCAGGTCAAGGAAGCCGAGGCGCGCCTGGCGCAGCTGGAAAAGAATATCGGCGACATGCAGAAGCTGCTCGAGCTGAAGAACGCCGAGATCGCCAAGCTGAGCCAGACCAACCAGGCTGCGCTGGCTGACAAGGAAAAGGAGAAGGAAAAGGCGGCCGCGGTGGCCAAGCCGGAAGCAGCCGCACCGAACGTGGTGGCTGCCCAGGCGCCAAAGGCCGATGCCGCTGAACCGGCAGCGGCAGCGGCAGCAGCCACTGCCGCCGCCGTGCCGGATGCCGCCGCCAGTGCCGCTGCTGCCGCAGCGCCGGCGGTGGCAGCCGCCGGGGCTTCGGCGCCGCAGGCCGCAGCAGCGGCTGCCGCGCCGGCATCGGCCCCGGCAGCCAAGCCGGCGCCGCCCGTGGTGGCCCCGCCCGCACCGGTGCAGGAGCCGTCGTTCCTTGACGGCCTGCTGGCCAACCCGCTGCTGCTGCCCGGCGGCGGCCTGGTGGTGGCGCTGCTCGGCGTCTACGCGATCTATCGCCGCCGCCGCCAGCAGAAGGAAGGCGAGGCGACCGGCTTCGGCGACAGCATCCTGTCGCAGGAAAGCACGGTGATGGCCGGCACCAATTCGCTGTTCGGTGCCGCCGGCGGCCAGAGTGTCGATACCTCGCAGCACAGCGTGTTCGGTGCCGACTTCCGCATCGGCAACAACACGCCGGAAGCCAACGAGGTCGACCCGATCGCCGAGGCCGAGGTCTATATCGCCTACGGGCGCGATGTGCAGGCGGAGGAAATCCTGCGCGAAGCCCTGGAGAAAAGCCCGGAGCAGCAGTCGGTGCGGCTCAAGCTCCTGGAGATTTACAGCAACAGACAGGATGTGGAAGGTTTCCGCGTGATAGCAGAAGAAATGTTCGCCCAGACCGGCGGGCACGGTGCGGAATGGCTGAAGGCAGCGGAAATGGGGCGCGCGCTCGAGCCGGGCAACGCGATGTACCTGGCGGTGACGCCGGAGGCCGCGGGTCAGGATACGGCCTCGCCGGCGACGGACCAGTGGCGCACACAGGACCCGTCGCAGGATCCGGCTTCGATCCCGCGCCTGGAGCCCTCGCTGGGCGACCTGGCGTTGCCGCTGGACGCCTTCCCGGCGCCCGCGGCGGGCGACCCGATCGTGGCGCCGGCGTCGGCGGCAATGATGTTCGGTGCGGATTCGGACCCGACCGAGCCGGCGGTGCGCCTGGACGGCGGACTGGACCTGGACTTCCCGGCCCGTGCCAGCGATCCGCTGGCGGACGAGCACGCGCACGACGTGCCGCGCCTGGACACGCCGACGCGCTCGCGGCCGCTGGAGTTCGACATGTCGGCCCTTTCGCTGGACCTGGGCAGTGGGCCGTCGGCCAACAGTGATGCGCCGGTCGCGGCGGACGAGGCTTTCGCGCCGCTGCCAGCGACCACCCTGCTGCGCGACGGCAAGCTGGCTGCGCCGATCGACCTGTCGCGTGTACCGGACGAAACCAATCCCGACACGGCCCGCGGCGTTTCGCCCAGCACGCTGTCGACCGATGGCTTCGACGGCGGGCGCGACATGCAGATCAAGCTCGACCTGGCACGCGCCTATATCGAGATCGGCGACAAGGAAGGGGCCCGCGAGCTGCTGCAGGAAGTGGTCGAGCAGTCGCAGGACCCGCTGCAGGCCGAGGCCCGTTCGCTGCTGCTGGAAGTGGCCTGAGCTATCATTGACGGTCCGCCGCGGCACGCGCTGCCGCGGCCTGAAGCGATGCGCCGGAAGCGTCCCTTCCGGCGCATTTGCTTTTCCGGCGCGCATCGCCTGCTCGCCGCCATGCTTTTTCCCCTGACATGAACCGCATCGCACTTGGCCTGCACTACGACGGCGCCGCCTTTTCCGGGTGGCAGTCGCAGCCGCACCGCAATACCGTGCAGGATCACCTCGAAGACGCCATCGAGCGCTTTGCCGGCGTGCGCCTGCTGACCACCGTGGCGGGGCGCACCGATGCCGGCGTGCACGCGCTGGGGCAGGTGATCCACCTGGATACCGGGCTGGAACGCGAGCCCTTCTCCTGGGTGCGTGGCGTCAATGCCTTCCTGCCGCGGTCGATCGCGCTGCAGTGGGCGCTGCCGGTCGACGAAGGCTTCCATGCCCGCTTCCTGGCCTATGAGCGCATGTACTACTACGCGCTCTACACCGGTCCGCACCGGGTGCCAATGGTTCATGGCCGCGCCGGCTACCAGATGCTGCCGCCCGGACAACGCCTCGACGTGGACGCCATGCGCGAAGCCGCGGCGCACCTGATCGGCGAACACGACTTTTCCGCGTTCCGCGCCGCCGAATGCCAGGCCAAGTCGCCGGTCAAGACCATGTACGACGTCACCATCCGCGACGACGGCAACTGGGTGTTCCTGCGCTTTCGCGCCAGCGCCTTCCTGCACCATATGGTGCGCAACCTGATGGGCTGCCTGGTGGCGGTGGGCCGGCGCCGCTACCCGCCGCAGTGGCTCGCGCAGGTGCTCGCCGGGCGCGACCGCAAGCTGGCGGCGCCCACGTTCATGCCGGATGGCCTCTACCTGGTCGGGGTCAAGTATCCTGATGCTTACCCGATCCCCGCGGCCGACCCGTCCGCGAGCCTGTTCCATGGAGTGTTCGATGACGCAGCCTGAGGGCAGTGCGGCGCACCTGCCGCAGCGCACCCGCATCAAGATCTGCGGCCTGACCCGCGAAGACGACGTGCGCGCCGCCGTCGACGCCGGCGCGGACGCGATCGGGCTGGTGTTCTACCCGAAGAGCCCCCGCTACGTCGACGTGGCGCAAGCCGCGGCGCTGGCCGAGGCCGCCGGGCCGTTCGTCGCGGTGACGGGACTGTTCGTCAACGCCGAACTGGAAGACATCGCCCACGTGGCCGAGCGCGTGCCGCTGACGCTGCTGCAGCTGCACGGCGACGAAACCCCGCAGTTCTGCACCCAGGCCGCCCAGCGCTGCCGGCTGCCGTTCCTGCGCGCCGCCCGTGTCCGTCCGGGGCTCGATTTGGTAGAATTTGCCGACCAATACCGTGATGCCGCTGCCTTGCTGCTCGATGCCTTCGTCGAAGGCTACGGCGGTGGCGGCCACGTCTTCGACTGGACCCTGATTCCTCCGGCATGGCTTCCGCCCAATCCTCCGGTCCCGGCAACCGGCAACCCGAACGCAAGCGGCGCTCCTCGCATCGTTTTGAGTGGTGGGTTGAACGCGCAAAACGTCGCTGGCGCGATTGAACGCGTGCGGCCCTACGCTGTGGACGTCAGCAGCGGGGTAGAGGCCGCCAAGGGCGTGAAAGACCACGCCCGCATTGCCGAATTCGTGCGCGCTGTCCGCAGCGCCTGCGCAGGATGAACCGGGCCGAAGCCCGATCCCTTCCGCAGACCGCGCCCCGCAGTTCCAGGGCGGGCATCGCACACCCAGTCAACCAGGCGAGCCTTGCCGAGCCAAGGCAAGGCCGCTGATTCAAAGAGCCCAGACATGTACGACCTGCCCGATTCCCGTGGCCATTTCGGCCCCTATGGCGGCACCTTCGTTTCCGAGACGCTGGTCCACGCGCTGGACGAACTGCGCGAAGCCTATGCGCACTACCAGAAGGATCCGGAGTTCGATGCCGAATTCCGCCGCGAGCTGAAGCACTTCGTCGGCCGCCCGTCGCCGATCTACCACGCGCAGCGCTGGAGCGAGACCCTCGGCGGCGCGCAGATCTACTTCAAGCGCGAAGACCTGAACCACACCGGCGCGCACAAGATCAACAACGTCATCGGCCAGGCGCTGCTGGCCAAGCGCATGGGCAAGCCGCGCGTGATCGCCGAGACCGGGGCAGGGCAGCACGGCGTGGCCACGGCCACCATCGCCGCCCGCTTCGGCATGGAATGCGTGGTCTACATGGGCGCCGAGGACGTCAAGCGCCAGGCCGCCAACGTCTACCGCATGAAACTGCTGGGCGCGACCGTGGTGCCGGTGGAAAGCGGCTCGCGCACCCTCAAGGACGCGCTCAATGAAGCCATGCGCGACTGGGTCACCAACGTCGAGAACACCTTCTACATCATCGGCACCGTGGCCGGCCCGCACCCGTACCCGATGATGGTGCGCGACTTCCAGTGCGTGATCGGCGAGGAGGCCAAGGTGCAGATGCCCGAGCTGGCCGGCCGCCAGCCGGATGCCGTGATCGCGTGCGTGGGCGGCGGCTCCAATGCCATGGGCATCTTCTACCCGTACATCGAGCACCAGGACGTGCAGCTGATCGGCGTGGAAGCCGCCGGCGATGGCCTGGACACCGGCCGCCACGCGGCTTCGCTGACCGGCGGCACGCCTGGCGTGCTGCACGGCAACCGCACCTACCTGCTGCAGGACGACAACGGCCAGATCATCGAGACGCATTCGGTCTCGGCCGGCCTGGACTACCCCGGCGTCGGCCCCGAGCATGCCTGGCTCAAGGACAGTGGCCGCGCGCAGTACGTGCCGATCACCGACGAGGAAGCGCTCAAGGCCTTCCACGACTGCTGCCGCATCGAGGGCATCATCCCGGCGCTGGAATCGAGCCATGCGATCGCCTACGCGTGCAAGCTGGCGCCCACGCTGCCCAAGGACAAGCTGCTGCTGGTGAACCTGTCCGGACGCGGCGACAAGGACATGCATACCGTGGCCGAGCGCGCGGGGCTCAAGCTCTGATGCGCGCGCTGCCCCACCCCCAGGGCCTTGCCGTCGGCGGGCCCGACTGCTTGCCTGGCGCGATTGACGCGCCGCCGCTGCACTTGTTCCAGGAAGACATGTTCGAGGGCATTGCCCGCCTGCCGGACGGCTCGGTCGACCTGATCGTCGCCGATCCGCCGTACGGCCTGGGCAAGGACTACGGCAACGATTCCGACCTGCTGTCGGGCCAGGCCTACCTGGACTGGTCCGAGCGCTGGATGGACGCGGTCGTGCCCAAGCTCGCGCCCAAGGGCACGCTCTACCTGTTCTGCACCTGGCAGTACTCGCCGGAGCTGTTCGTGATGCTCAAGCGGCGCCTGACGATGATCAACGAGATCATCTGGGACCGCCGCGTGCCCAGCATGGGCGGCACCACGCGCAAGTTCTCGTCGGTGCACGACAACATCGGCTTCTTTGCCAAGGCGCGCGACTACTACTTCGATCTCGACCCGGTCCGCATCCCGTACGACCCCGAGACCAAGAAGGCGCGCAGCCGTCCGCGCTTCGAGGGCAAGAAGTGGCTGGAGGTGGGCTACAACCCCAAGGACCTGTGGAGCATCTCGCGCATCCACCGGCAGGACCCCGAACGCGCCAACCACCCGACGCAGAAGCCGCTGGAGATCGTCGAGCGCATGGTGCTGTCGAGTTGCCCGCCGGGCGGCCTGGTGCTGGACCCGTTCGCGGGCAGCGGCACCACCGCGGTGGCGTGCCTGCGCCACGGCCGCCGCTTTGTCGGCTACGAGATCAACCCGGAGTACGTGCAGGTGGCGTGCGGGCGCGTGGCTGCGGCCGCGCAAGCCATGCCCGCGATCGAGCCTGACGTCACCCCAACCCCGGCCGCCGCCAACGACGACGCCTCGCCGGCGCCGCGGCCTCACCTGATTCCCTGATATGTCCCGTATCCAGAAGACGTTCGCGGCACTGGCCGCGCAGCAGAAAAAGGGCCTGATTCCGTTCATCACCGCCGGCGATCCCGAGCCCGGCCTGACCGTGGCGCTGATGCACGCGCTGGTGGCGGGCGGCGCCGACGTGATCGAGCTGGGCGTGCCGTTCTCCGACCCGATGGCCGACGGCCCGGTGATCCAGCGCGCCTCCGAGCGCGCGCTGGCGCAGGGCGTGTCGCTGACCCAGGTGCTGCAGTGGGTGCGCGAGTTCCGCCAGGCCAATGCCGAGACCCCGGTGGTGCTGATGGGCTACGCCAACCCGATCGAGCGCATGGGCGAAGAGGCCTTTGCCAAGGCCGCGAGCGCGGCCGGCGTGGATGGCGTGCTGGTGGTCGACTATCCGCCCGAGGAGTGCGAGTCGTTCGCCGCGCTGATGCGCGACCATGGCATGGACCCGATCTTCCTGCTAGCGCCGACCTCCACCGATGCGCGCATCGAGGCGGTGGCCAAGGTCGCCAGCGGCTATCTTTACTATGTCTCGCTCAAGGGCGTGACCGGCTCCGCATCGATCGACCTGGACAGCGTGGCGTCACGCCTGCCGCTGATCAAGCAGCACGCCAACCTGCCGGTGGGCGTGGGCTTCGGCATCCGCGACGCGCAGACCGCGCGCGCGATCGGCAGCGTGTCCGACGCGGTGGTGATCGGCAGCCGCCTGGTGCAGTTGCTGGAAGACACGCCGCGCGAGCAGGCGGTGGCAACGCTGCAGGCGTTTATCGCGGAGATCCGCCAGGCGCTGGACGCCAAGTGACCTAATCACTGCCTGGCAGGAATCAAGAAGTGACGCGGCGTGCCCAATACGCGCGCCGCGCTTCGAGGTCACGGGCCCGCCGTGGTAAATTCGCGGGTTGATTCCCTGCCACCTGCCGAAGTTCGCCCTGACACAGGGTTTGCCGGCGGCGCGCAGCTATCCGAAAGGAGCTTTCATGAGCTGGTTGGATAAACTCCTGCCCCCCAAGATTCAACAGACCGACCCCCGCACCCGCAAGGGCATCCCGGAGGGGTTGTGGGTCAAGTGCCCGTCGTGCGAGTCAACCCTGTACCGGACCGACGTCGAGGCCAACCTGCACGTCTGCCCCAAGTGCGACCACCACATGCGCATCAGCGCGCGTGCGCGCCTGGACGCGCTGCTGGACGCCGAAGGCCGCTATGAGATCGGCCAGGAGATCGTGCCGGTCGACGCGCTCAAGTTCAAGGACTCGAAGAAGTATCCGGACCGCATCAAGGCGGCCATGGACGAGACCGGCGAGACCGACGCCATGGTGGTGATGGGCGGTGCCATCCACACCATCCCGGTGGTGGCGAGCTGCTTCGAGTTCGAGTTCATGGGCGGCTCGATGGGCTCGGTGGTGGGCGAGCGCTTCGTGCGCGGCGCGCAGGCCGCGCTCGAGCAGAAGGTGCCGTTCATCTGCTTTACCGCCACCGGCGGCGCGCGCATGCAGGAAAGCCTGCTGTCGCTGCTGCAGATGGCCAAGACCACGGCCATGCTGAACCAGCTGAGCGCGAGCAAGCTGCCGTTCATCAGCGTGCTGACCGACCCGACCATGGGTGGCGTGTCGGCCTCGTTCGCCTTCCTGGGCGACGTGGTGATCGCCGAGCCCAAGGCGCTGATCGGCTTTGCCGGCCCGCGCGTGATCGAGCAGACCGTGCGCGAGAAGCTGCCGGAAGGCTTCCAGCGCTCGGAATTCCTGCTGCAGAAGGGCGCCGTCGACATGATCGTCGATCGCCGCAAGATGCGCGCCGAACTGGCGCAGCTGCTGGCGCTGCTGCAGAAGCAGCCGGCCGACGCGGTGGCATAACGCCGCAAATATCGCTGTACCGAAGGCGCGGGTGGTTGACGCGCCTTTCGCCTTTTCTGGACGCCAGCGGCGCCGGCACTTGACTTTGCGCCCGCCTGCCCGAATCTGGTAGCAAACGCTTTCCTCGCACACCTGAAATGCCTGTCTTCCATACGCTGCCCGAATGGCTTACCCATCTCGAAACCGCCCACCCCGTGGGCATCGACATGGGCCTGACGCGCATCACGCGCGTCAAGGAAGCCCTCGGGCTGCGCATCGACGCCACGGTCTTCACCGTGGGTGGCACCAACGGCAAGGGTTCGACCTGCGCCATGCTTGAGCGCATCCTGCTGGAGGCGGGCTACAAGGTGGGCTGCCACACCTCGCCGCACCTGATCTCGTTCAACGAGCGGGCGCGCCTCAATGGCGAGATGGCGACCGACGCGCAGCTGCTGCCGCACTTCGAGGCGGTCGAGCGCGCGCGCAACAGCTTTGCCGACCCGGTCAGCCTGACCTACTTCGAGTTCACCACGCTGGCGATCATCCATTTCTTCGCGGCTTCCGGCCTGGACGCGATCATCCTCGAAGTCGGGCTGGGCGGCCGCCTGGATGCGACCAATGTGATCGATACCGACTGCGCCATCGTCACCAGCGTCGATATCGACCACACCCAGTACCTGGGCAACACGCGCGAGGAAATCGGCTTTGAAAAGGCCGGCATCTTCCGCCCGGGCGTGCCGGCGGTCTGCGGCGACCCGGTGCCGCCCAAGTCGCTGGTGGCGCATGCCGAAGCCATCGGCGCCGAGCTGTGGCTGGTGGGCCGCGATTTCCACTTCCACGCGGCCAAGGGCCAGGAACGCCAGCAATGGGACTGGAGCGGTGGCGGGCGCAAGCTCAATGGCCTGGGCTACCCCGCGCTGCGCGGCGCCAACCAGCTGCTGAACGCCGCCGCCGTGCTGGCCGCGCTGCAGGCCATGCGCCCGCAATTGCCGGTGAGCGCGCAGGAAGTGCGCAACGGGCTGGCGTTCGTCGAGCTGCCGGGACGCTTCCAGGTGCTGCCGGGACGGCCCGCGGTGATCCTCGATGTGGCGCATAATCCGCATGCGGCCGCCACGCTGGGGCAGAACCTGGAGAACATGGGCTTCTTCCGCTACACCTATGCGGTGTTCGGCGCGATGCAGGACAAGGATATTGCCGGCGTGCTGCAGCATGTGGCCGACAAGGTCGACCACTGGTGCCTGTGCGACCTGCCGACCGAGCGCGCCGCCAGCGCCGCCGACGTGCTGGCGACACTTGAGGGGGGCGGTTTCCGCGCCGGCCCCGACGCCACCGCCGCCTGCTTTTCCAGTCCGGAGGCGGCATTCCGCGACGCCATGGAGAGAGCGACCGAGAATGATAGAATTCTGGTCTTCGGATCGTTCTATACCGTCGCCGGCGTGATGGCCTACCGGGCCACCCAAGCCAACTGAGCGGCAAACGCAACGACCGGCCCCTGCCTGAAGGGGCTGTCGCACCGAACCAATCTATGGGCCTGCTTTCGCTGTTTTCTTCCCGCAAGGGCAACGACCCGGCACCGGAGCGTGCGCGCCGCCAGCGCAACGACCCCGGTGCAGGCATCGCCTCGTCGCGCCGTCTCGCCGACGAATATGCCGACGACACGCTGGACCCTGAATTCCCGCAGAAGCAGCGCGCGCGCCGCCGCCTGATCGGCGCCGTGGTGCTGGTGGTGGCCGCGGTGATCGTGTTGCCGATCGTGTTCGAGACCAAGCCGCGCCCGGTGGCCGACGATGTCGCGGTCAAGGTGAGCGGCGGGCAGGGCAGCAGCAAGCCCCGCGTCGAGCCGCGCAAGGCCGACCCGCTGCCGCCGGCGCCGGCGGCCCGCAGCGACGCGGCGGCGCTCGATGCCGGCGAGGAAATCGTCAATACGGCGGACAAGCCCGCCGACAAGCCCATCCAGCGCGCCGAGGCCAAGCCCGACGCTAAGCCCGAAGCCAAGCCTGAGGCCAAGCCCCAGGGCAGCGGCAAGTACCTGATCCTGATCGGCGCGTTCTCGTCGGAAGAGAAGGCGAAGACCTGGCTGGCCAAGCTCAAGGCGAGCAAGGTGCCGGCCTATGTGGAAAAGAAAGTGCTGGCCGACGGCGAGCGCATCCTGCTGCGCGCCGGTCCCTTCAGCGACCGCGACGCCGCCGATGCCGCCGACAAGCGCGTGCGCGCGGCGGGCCTGAGCTCGAAGGTAATCGAACAGTAAGGGCTAGCGCTGCCTGGCCATGGGCGCGGCAGCGAGCAACGATGCAGCCGACTTTCTTCGACTACGCCGTGGTCTTCATCCTGCTGGCCTCGGGCGCGCTGGGCGTGCTGCGCGGCCTGGTGCGCGAGGTGCTGTCGCTGATCGGCTGGGTGGTGGCGTTCTGGGTCGCGTTCCGCTACGGCGCGGTGGCCGCGGGCTGGATGCCCGAGTCGCTGCCCGGCGGCGAGCTGGCACGCCACGCGCTGGGTTTCGTGGTGCTGCTGATCGGCACCGTGCTCGGGGCGTCGCTGGCCGGCATGGTGGTCGGGCAGTTGCTGGAGAGCACGGGCCTCAAGCCGGCGGACCGCGGGCTCGGGCTGGTGTTCGGATTGCTGCGCGGCGCGCTGCTGGTGATGGTGATGGTGACGCTCGCCAGCCTGACGAAATTGCCGGAAGAACCGTTCTGGCGCGATGCGGTGAGCCGTCCCTATGTGATGCAGGCCATGGAATCGGTAAAGCCATGGCTGCCGCCGGAGCTGGCGAAGTACGTCAAGACATGACATGAAGCCGGGCATGGTGCCCGGCCAGTAGTACGCAGGCCTTGCGGTCCGGAAGGTTAGCCGGACCAGGCTGCGCCCCCTGATTCAAAGCCTTTCCTGGGAGCTTGGCATGTGCGGTATCGTCGGTGTGGTTTCAGCCACGCCTGTCAACCAACTGATTTACGACAGCCTGCTGTTGTTGCAACACCGCGGACAGGATGCTGCCGGCATCGCCACCGCCAACGGCAGTACTTTCCACATGTACAAGGCCAACGGCCTGGTGCGCGACGTCTTCCGTACCCGCAACATGCGCGGCCTGCCGGGCACCGCGGGCATCGGCCAGGTGCGCTACCCGACCGCCGGCTCGGCCTCGAGCGAGGAAGAGGCGCAGCCGTTCTACGTCAACGCCCCGTACGGCATCATCCTGGCGCATAACGGCAACCTGACCAACTGGCAACAGCTGCGCGAGGAAATGTTCCGCCGCGATCGTCGCCATATCAACACCCACTCCGACACCGAAGTGCTGCTGAACGTGCTGGCCGACGAGCTGCAGCGCGCCAGCAACGGCATGGCGCTGGACCCGGAAACCATCTTCAAGGCCGTTGCGGGCATGCACCGCCGCGTGCGCGGCTCGTACGCCATCGCGGCGCAGATCGCCGGCTACGGCATGCTGGCGGTGCGCGATCCGTTCGGCATCCGCCCGCTGTGCCTGGGCAGCGTCGAGACGCCGTCGGGCAAGGAGTGGATGGTTGCCTCCGAATCGGTGGCGCTGGAAGGCATCGGCTACAAGTTCGAGCGCGACGTGGCTGCGGGCGAGGCCATCTTCATCGACCTGGACGGCAAGCTCTACAGCAAGCAGTGCGCCGACAACCCGGCGCTGACGTCCTGCATTTTCGAGTACGTCTACCTGGCCCGCCCGGATTCGTGCATCGATGGCGTACCGGTCTACGACGCGCGCCTGCGCATGGGCGACTACCTGGCCGAGAAGATCCGCCAGGAAGTGTCGGCCGGCGACATCGACGTGGTGATGCCGATCCCCGACTCCAGCCGCCCGGCCGCGATGCAGGTGGCCAACCGCCTGGGCGTGAACTACCGCGAAGGTTTCTTCAAGAACCGCTACGTCGGCCGTACCTTCATCATGCCCGGCCAGGCAGTGCGCAAGAAGTCGGTGCGCCAGAAGCTCAACGCCATGGGCGTCGAGTTCAAGGGCAAGAACGTGCTGATCGTCGATGACTCGATCGTGCGCGGCACCACCTCGTTCGAGATCGTGCAGATGGCGCGCGACGCCGGGGCCAACAAGGTGATCTTCGCCTCGGCCGCGCCGCCGGTGAAGTTCCCCAACGTGTACGGCATCGACATGCCGACCCGCAGTGAACTGGTGGCGCACGGCCGCACGCACGAAGAGATCGCAAAGATCATCGGCGCGGACAAGCTCGTGTACCAGGAGGTGGAAGCGATGAAGCAGGCGGTGCGCGACATCAATCCGGCGCTGAAGGACTTCGATGCTTCGTGCTTCGATGGCCGCTACGTCACCGGCGATATCGACGAGGCCTACCTGGACCGCCTGGAAACCGCGCGCAGCCAGGCCGACCGCGACGGCACCGCGGCCGACACCGAGCGCTCGGCGCTGCACCTGCAGCGCTCGGGCAACAACGAGTAAGCCGCAAGCCTGTCCCGCGGCATGTCCGTTCGTTGACGGATGCGACGCCCGGCCGTAACATGGCCGGGCGTCGATTTGATAGTCAGCTTGCGGACGCGGGTCCAGCCCGAAACAGCTAAAGAGATGGTGGCCGGCAAGATTCGCCAATGCGCACAGTGCTGCGCAACGCGTCCACCCATCGCCACAGCCTGCCGAAGGCCGCCGCAGAACAGCAAGCCCGTCGATCCGACCATCCGATCGCACGGGCTTTTTTCATGGCCGGCCGCCTTGCCGCGGCGGGCCGCAACCATTGCATTCGCGCGGGTACGACCGCGCCACCAGCATGAACGAACCGCTCAATCCTGAATCGCTCGGCATCGATACCCTTGGCGTGCGCGCCGGCACGCTGCGCAGCGAGTTCATGGAGCATTCCGAGGCCATTTACCTGACCTCGAGCTTCTGCTTCAACAGCGCCGCCGAGGCCGCCGAACGCTTTGCCAACTCGGAAGAGGGCTTCACCTATTCACGCTTCACCAACCCGACCGTGTCGATGTTCCAGTCGCGGCTGGCCGCGCTGGAAGGGGCGCAGGCCTGCATGGCCACGGCGTCGGGCATGAGCGCGATCCTGTCGGTGGTGCTGTCGTCGATGCAGGCGGGCGATCACCTGGTCAGCTCGCGCGCGATCTTCGGTTCGACCATGACGCTGTTCAACAATATCTTCGGCAAGTTCGGCGTGGAGACGACCTTTGTCGATCCGACCGACCTCGAGGCGTGGCGCGCGGCGGTGCGGCCGAACACGAAGCTGTTCTTCCTGGAGACGCCGTCGAATCCGCTGACCGAAGTGGCCGACATCGCGGCCGTGGCGGACATTGCCCACAACGCCAATGCGCTGCTGGTGGTCGACAACTGCTTCTGCTCGCCCGCGCTGCAGCAGCCGATGAAGTTCGGCGCCGACATCGTGGTGCATTCCGCCACCAAGCATATCGATGGCCAGGGCCGCGTGCTGGGCGGCGCGGTGCTGGGCTCGCACGATTTCATCATGGGCAAGGTGTTCCCGTTTGTGCGCACCGCCGGCCCGACGCTGTCGGCGTTCAACGCGTGGGTACTGCTCAAGGGCATGGAGACGCTGGCGATCCGCATGGAGCGCCATTCGTCCAGCGCGCTGGCGCTGGCGCAGTTCCTGGAGTCGCATCCGGCCGTGGCGCGCGTGTTCCACCCGGCGCTGCAGTCGCACCCGCAGCACGAGATTGCCATGCGTCAGCAGAGCGGTGGCGGCGCGATCGTTTCGTTCGAGCTGAAGGGCGCCACGCCCGAGCAGCAGCGCGCCAACGCCTGGCGCGTGATCGACAACACGCGTCTGTGCTCGATCACCGGAAACCTGGGCGATACCCGCACCACCATCACGCACCCGTACACCACCACGCATGCACGCGTGAGCCCGGAGGCCAAGGCGGCCGCGGGCGTGGGCGAAGGGCTGATCCGGCTGGCGGTGGGGCTGGAATCGGTCGAGGACCTGAAGGCCGACCTGCTGCGCGGCCTGGGCGAGTAAGACAGCCTGCGAGGCTGCCCGCGCTTACGGTGCTTCCTGCGCCGGCGGCGGATCGTCGCTGCCGGCCACCGCTTTCACGCCGGCAGCGGTGATGTCGTAAGTAGTACCTACTGCGGTCGAGGCCACGCTGACCGCGGCGGAACCGACGGTTGCCACGGTCGAAACCGCGGCACTGCCCACGGCCATCACCATGCAGCCGCCCAGCGAAAAGGTAGCCAACGCGGCTCCCAACGCCAAGGCAACGCGCTGCAAGGTGGCGGGTTCTCCGCTATCGTTGCGCACGGTACGCTGCAACGGGAAATTTCGGTATGGCATGGACACTGCTGGCCCTGGCAGGGCTGTTCGAAGTGGTGTGGGCAATCGGGCTCAAGCTGGTGGGCAGCGCCTGAGCCCGCGCGTGCAACCTCAGCGCAACATCCGCCGGCGCAGCAGCACCAGCGAAACCACCAGCGCGGCCACCGCATAGGCTGCGAGCACGGCAAGATGCAGGCTGGCGCCTTCCACGGGCCGGCCCAGCATCAGCGGCCGGATCAGATCGACCGCGTGCGCCAGCGGCAGCAGCCTGGTGGCCGCCTGCACGCCTTCGGGCAATTGCTCCACCGGAAAGAACACGCCCGACAGCAGCAGCATCGGCGTCATCGCCAGCGTCTGGTAGAACATAAAGAAGTCGTAGCTGGGCGCCAGCGCGGTGACGATCATCGCCAGCGCGGCGAAGGCAATGCCGGCCAGCACGATCACCGGCAGCGCCAGCAGCGCGCCCGGCATTTGCGCATAGCCCAGCGCGGCCGCCACCAGCATGATCGCCAGGCCCGACAGCACCGCCTTGCTGGCCGCCCAGAAGATCTCGCCCAGCACCACGTCGCCCAATGTCAGCGGCGCGTGCATGATCGCTTCCCAGGTGCGCTGCACGTGCATGCGCGAGAAGGCGGAGTACATCGACTCGAAGCTGGCCGACATCATCACGCTCGATGCGGTGGTGCCGGCGGCGAGGAAGGCGATGTACGACACGCCGTTGACCTGGCCCACCATCAGCCCCAGCCCGAGGCCGAGGCCGAACAGGTAGATCATCGGATCGGCCAGGTTGCCGATCATCGACGGGATGGCCAGCTTCCTCCACACCAGGTAGTTGCGGTACCAGACCATCATCCAGTTGCGCATGTTGCGTGGCAGCAGCGGCTGTGGATAGGTCTGGCGCGCGGCCGGGCCAGCGCTCCGGGTGGCGATGGCGGGCGTGTCGGAGGTGTCGGAGGTGTCGGTGCGGGGGTCCTGTTCGCTCATGTCAGTCCCTGGTTCAGTCCCGCATCTCGCGGCCGGTCAGCTTGAGGAACACGTCCTCCAGGTTGGCCGGGCGGTGCAGGTAGCGCACGCCGTTCTTGCCGTGCAGCGCCGCCAGCAGCGGGGCGGGCTCGCGCACGTAGCAGAACAGCGTCTCGCCGCTCATTTCGGTGCGCTGCGCCAGCGGTGTCAGCGTGCCGCGCAGCGTGCCCAGTTCATCGCCGTAGACCTCGACCACATCGCAGCCGATCTGGCTGTCGATCAGCTCGTGCGGCTTGCCTTCGGCGATCTTGCGCCCGCCGTCGATCACGCACAGGTAGTTGCACAGCCGTTCGGCTTCTTCCATGAAGTGCGTGGTCAGCAGGATGGTCTTGCCACTCGCCATCAGCGACTTCAGGCGCTCCCAGATCAGGTGGCGCGCCTGCGGGTCCAGTCCGGTGGTGGGCTCGTCCATCACCAGCAGGTCGGGATCGTTGATCAGCGCGCGCGCCACCGTCAGGCGCCGGCGCATGCCGCCGGAGAGGTCGCGTACCTGCGCGTCGGCACGGTTTTCCAGCCGGGCGAATTCCAGCAGCTTCGGCACCCGGCGCTCGATCTCGGTCGATGACAGCCCGAAGTAGCGCCCGAAGATGCGCAGGTTCTCGATCACCGAGAAATCCGGGTCGAGGTTGTCGAACTGCGGCACCACGCCCACGCGCATGCGCGCCTGCGGCGCGCGCTCGGGGATGGGCTCGCCGCATAGCATCAGCGTGCCGGCCATCGGCGTGGTCAGGCCCAGCAGCAGGCGCAGCGTGGTGGTCTTGCCGGCGCCGTTGGGGCCGAGCAGGCCAAAGCACTGGCCGCGAAACACCTGGAGATCGAGGTCATCGACGACGACCGTATCGCCGTATTGCTTGCGCACCTTGCGCAACTCGAGGATGGCAGTCAAGGCAGGGGTCCGGTGGGCGCCCAAAAGGGGGCGCAATATCCGCCATTATGCCGGGCATCGGCGCAACGCTCAGGTGGCGCAGTGCAGCAAAGGCCGCCAGCCTGGGGCGCGACCCGGACGCACGTTTCGTGCAGGCATAAAAAAACCGCCAGCGAACTGGCGGTTTTTTTACGAAGCTTGCCCGAATCAGTACATCTTCTTCGGCAGCATTTGCATGCGCAGGCGCTTGCGCAGGCGTGCTTCGGCGGCCTTCTTCTTGCGCTTGCGCTCGGTCGTCGGCTTCTCGTAAGCGGTACGGCTCTTGAGTTCAACGATCAGGCCAGTCTGCAGAATGGCACGACGGAAACGCCGCATTGCAACTTCAACGGGCTCACCGGGTTTCAAGACGATCTTAGTCAATTCAGTCCTTTAGGGGATTGCCGCGGTAGCGGCTGGTTCACACGGGGGGAAACTGCTGTCGCCGGAGCGACTGGTATTGCACGCTGGGCTTGTGCCCGGTGCGCCCCCGCGAACCTGAAAGATGTGGACGTTTCAGTCCGTGCAACCAGTGTCAGGGGTGATAGCGCCAGGCCCGGATATAACTTGGAGCCTGACAGTACCGGTTTCCATGAATGCTATACGCCCGTAACTATGGCACGTATACGACGCACCTGTCAAGAATGGCGTTCGATCGGCGCCGTAGGAAAGGCCGGCAAGCCGCGAATTATCCGCATTTTTTCGATTGTCCACCAGCCCACCCGGAATCGCGGGTGATGGCCCAAGCGCTGCCTACCGGTAAACCCGCAAGATGCCTGAAATTGTTTGACGATTAAATTCATATGTATAAACTAAGATTCATAGATATGAATTACTCGCCCAGTACGGCGAGATCCACACAGGAGAGCAGCGTGCCGCAACCCCCGGTTTATTTCATCTCGACCGAAGAGGTCGAGGGCTACCACCCCGCCAACCACGTCGGCACGCTGAACCGCCGGCTGATCGGCCCCGAGACCGTGGGTTCGCGCCACCTGGAAGTGATTCACGGCACCATCGAGAAAGGCAAGGGCGCGCTGCCTCACGCGCACCCCGGCATCGAGCAGGTGTGCTACGTGCTGGAAGGCCGGGCCGTCGCAGAAGTCGGCGGCCAGCGCAAGGAACTGGGACCGGGCGATTGCTGCTTCTTCCCGCCGGACGAGATGCATGTGTTCACGGTGGTAAGCGAAGAGCCGGCCAGGATCCTGGTGATCTATTCCCCACCGTACGAGGAATCGCCCGAGCGTGTGACACGGCCCGCCTGAGACGCGGCCGGCCACGGCAAGAATTCATATAACGACAGGAGACAGACCGTGAAGTGCTTCAAGACCGCTTTCGCCAGCCTGGTGGTGGGATTTGCCGCCGCGCTGCTTGCAACACCGGCGCCGGCCGCCGATGAATTTCCGTCCAGGCCGCTGCGCCTGGTGGTCCCGTTCGCAGCCGGCAGCGGCACCGATGCGGTGGCCCGGCTGACCGCCAAGTACCTGGGCGAAGCGCTGCAGCAGCCGGTGGTGGTCGACAACAAGCCGGGCGCCAACGGCACCATCGCCGCCGAGTTCGTCGCCAAGGCGCCGGCCGACGGCTATACGCTGTTCATGACCACCAACACCACGCATTCGGCCAACCCGTCGCTGATGAAACAGCTGCGCTACGACCCGGTCAAGGACTTCACGCCGGTCTCGCGCATGGGCAACCTGCCGTTCATGCTGGTGGTCAACCCGCAATTGCCGGTGAAGACGCTGCGCGAATTCATCGACTACGCCAGGGCGCATCCTGGCATGAGCTACGCGAGCGGCAACAGCACCGGCATCGTCGCCGGCGCGACGCTGTCGAAGATGGCGGGCCTGAAGATGCTGCACGTGCCGTACAAGAGCACGCCGCCGGCGATGACCGACGTGATGGGCGGCCAGGTGCAGGCGATGTTCGTCGACTTTGCCGCGGGCATCGCCAATGTGCGCGCCGGCAAGCTGCGCGCGCTGGCGGTGACCACCGTGCAACGCAGTGCGCTGCTGCCGGACCTGCCGCCGGTCGGCAGCGCGCCCGAGCTTAAGGGTTTCGACATCACGTCCTGGAATGGCGTATTCGCACCCGCCGGCGTGCCGGCGCCCGTGGTGGAGCGCCTCAACCGCGAGCTGGTTGCCATCGCCACCAGCAAGCAGCATGCCGCACAGTTCCACGCGCTGGGCTTCGAGCCCTTCGGCAGCACGCCCGCCGAGCTGAACCAGTTTGTCGTGGCCGAACTGCAGAAGTGGTCGCGGCTGGTGAAGGACGCGGGCATCCAGCCGGAATAAACAACCTGACAGGCAATCTCATGAATTTCGATCTCTCCGAAGAACAGGCATCGATCGTCGAAGCCGTGCAGCAGGTCTGCACGCAGTTCGACATGGAGTACTGGGACCGCCTCGACAAGTCCGGCACCTATCCGCACGAGTTCTACAAGACCCTGTGCGAGGGCGGCTGGCTGGGCGTGGCGATGCCCGGGGCATTCGGCGGCGCCGGTCTCGGCATCCTGGAAGCGGCGCTGGTGATGCAGACCATCTCGCAGTCGGGCGCGGGCATGACCGGCGCGTCGGCGGTGCATATGAACGTGTTCGGCCTGAACCCGGTGGTGGTGTTCGGCACCGAAGAGCAGAAGGGCCGCTTCCTGCCGCCGCTGATCGCCGGCGAGGAAAAGGCCTGCTTTGGCGTGACCGAGCCCGATGCGGGCCTGGACACCACCAAGCTCAAGACTTTCGCGCGCAAGGTGCCGGGCGGCTATTCGGTGAGCGGGCGCAAGATCTGGATCTCGACCGCGCAGGTGGCCGACCGCATGCTGTTGCTGGCGCGCACGACGCCGCTGGAGCAGGTGAAGAAATCGACCGAAGGCCTGTCGCTGTTCTACACGAAGGTGGACCGCAGCCGCATCGAGATCCGCGAGATCGACAAGATGGGCCGCGCCGCCGTCGATACCAACATGCTGTTCATCGACGACCTGTACATCCCGGAAGAAGACCGGATCGGCGAAGAGGGCAAGGGCTTCGAATACATCCTGCATGGCCTGAACCCCGAGCGCATCCTGATCGCCGCCGAAGCCATCGGACTGGGCCGCGCCGCGCTGGCAATCGCCACGCAGTACGCCAAGGAGCGCGTGGTCTTCGGCCGCCCGATCGGCATGAACCAGGGCGTCCAGCACCCGCTGGCGCAGGCGTGGATGCAGCTGGAATCGGCCAACCTGATGATGCTGAAGGCCGCCGCGCGCTACGACGCGGGGCAGTCCTGCGGGGCCGAGGCCAACGCCGCCAAGTACCTCGCCGCCGAGGCTGGCCACAACGCCTGCCAGACCGCGATCCTGACGCTGGGCGGCATGGGCTATTCGCGCGAATACCGCGTCGAGCGCCTGCTGCGCGAATCGTATATCCCGCGCATCGCGCCGGTCAGCCCGCAGCTGATCATGTGCTTTATCGCCGAGCGTGTGCTGGGTTTGCCCAAGTCGTACTGAACGGGAGGTGACGATGCAAGACAAAGCGCCTCCCGCGACCGGGCCACTGGCGGGCGTGCGGGTGATCGACATGACCTCGGTCGCGATGGGGCCGTACGCCACGCAGATCCTCGGCGACATGGGCGCCGAGGTGATCAAGGTCGAAGCGCCCGCCGGCGATGTGTTCCGCCATGCCGAGCCGGCGCGCCACGCCGCGATGGGCGCCAGCTTCCTCAACCTGAACCGCAACAAGCAGTTTGTCGTGCTCGACGTCAAGCAGCCGGAGGACCTGGCCGAGCTGAAGTCGCTGATCGCCACGGCCGATGTCTTCGTCTCCAACGTGAGGCCGCAGTCGTTGCGCAAGCTCGGCCTGGACTATGCCTCGCTGCGTGCGGATCATCCGCGGCTGATCTATTGCGGCGCCTATGGCTATTCGGAGGAGGGCCCGTATGCCGGCGCGCCGGCCTTCGACGACATCATTCAGGCGCGCAGCGGGATGGCGCAGTTCCAGGGCGCCAACTCGAACGAGGGGCCGCAGTACGTGAACACCATCCTGGCGGACAAGGTCGCCGGCCTCACCGTCGCCTATGCGATCCCGATGGCGCTGTATGAGCGCGAGCGGTCGGGGCAGGGGCAGGCCATCGAGGTGCCGATGTTCGAAACGCTGGTGTCCTTCCTCGCCACCGAGCAGCTGGCCGGGCAGACCTTCGTGCCGCCGCTCGGCCCTGCCGGCTATCCGCGCGTGATGTCGGCCCACCGCAAGCCGTACCGCACCAGCGACGGCCATCTCGCGCTGCTGCCCTATACCAGCGCGCAATGGCTGCGCTTTTTCGACCTGTCAGGCCATGCCGGACTGGCGCGCGACCCGCGCTATGCGACCCCAGCCGCGCGCAGCGCCAATATCGACGCGCTCTACGCCACGCTGGCCGAGATCGTCGCGCAGCGCACCACCACGGAGTGGCTGGCGTTGCTGCGCGATGCCGATATCCCGCACAGCGAGCTGCCGCATTTCGACAGCCTGGTGGATGACCCGCACCTGCGCGCCACCGGCATGATGTTCGAATACGACCATCCGAGCGAAGGGCGACTGCGGGGTGTCGGCATCCCCACGCGGTTCTCGCGCACGCCGGGCAATATCCGCAGCTGGCCGGAAGGTCTGCCACAGGCGCAGGACGGCACCGGTACCTGATCCGGCCGCACCGGGATCCGCGGGTGCCGTTCCCACGCCGCGTACAATTCCGGCCAAAGCACACGGAAGTCGAGGAAGCCAACGATGGCAGAAAACGAAGCGGCGGAAAAATCGGGCTACGGCAGCGTCAAGACGGCGCTGCGCGTGATCGAGATCATGGAGATCTATGCGCGCGAAGGGCGCTCGCTGACGCTGACCGAACTGGCGAAGCTGCTGGGCGCGCCGATGTCGAGCTGCCTGGGGCTGATCCGCACGCTGGCGTCGCTGGGCTACCTGTACGAAACCGGCCGCCGCCAGGGTTATTACCCCACGCGGCGGTTACTCGATATCGCCCAGCGCATCGCGCGCAACGACCCGCTGCTCGAACGGGTGCAGCCGGTGCTGGAGTCGCTGCGCGATGACACCGGCGAAACCGTGATCTTTGGCAAGCTGCAGGACGACGGCCGCGTGCTCTACCTGGAGGTGCGCGAGTCCGCCAACCCGGTGCGCTATATCGCCGCGCCGGGCGAACTGCGCGACGCGCATGTCAATTCCATCGGCCGCGCCATCCTTGGCACCATGGCCGCGGAGAGCCGCGCGGAACTGCTGGCCGGCGTTTCCTTTGCGTCGCGCACCGGGCGCACGGTGGACTCGCTGCGGGTATTCGAGGCAGCGATGCAGCAATGGCAGGCGCAGGGGTGGTATCCGAACTTCGGCGAGTCGTTCCCGGACCTGGGGGCCATCGCGATTCCGGTGTCGCTCGGCGGCGTCGTCTACGGGATGTCGGTGGCGGGGCCGCTGCATCGGGTCGAGGCCAATGCGGAGGCTATCGTCGTGGCGCTGAAGGCCGCGGGCAACACGCTGCAGGGATAAACGGAGGGAAGAGGGCAGGGGCGGCGAAGGGCAGGGGCGCTGCGGCAGCCCCGGGCGCAAGCCTCAACGAGCTACAAACGAAAAAGCCCGGTGCGTTTGCACCGGGCTTCCGTATCGGTTGGCTCCCCGACCTGGGCTCGAACCAGGGACCTGCGGATTAACAGTCCGTCGCTCTACCGACTGAGCTATCGGGGAACAGCTGAGAAAGAAATTATAGCCAGTTTCTCTTTTTGCCGTCAACACCTTGCCAACATTTTGTTTGTCTTCAGGTGCTTCGGAGCGGCTGGCTGGCTGCGTCCCACGTTGGTGGTCAACAGCGAGGCCGCATTATAGCGACGGTTTTTCGTTTGTGCCAGAAAAAAACCGCCTTGCGGCGGTTTTTTCTGCGGCACCGTGCAGCGCCGTTCAGTCGAACACCGGCGATTCCACGCCCAGGACCTTGTGCAGCTTCGGCGAAGTCGTGGTGTACTGCATGTGGATCTTCTTCTCGGGGAAGATATACGGCGCAGCCCCGAACGCAGCCAGCGCGGCCTCGTGGAAGCCCGACAGGATCAGCTTCTTCTTGCCGGGGTAGGTGTTGATGTCGCCCACCGCGAAGATGCCCGGGATATTGGTCTGGAACTTCTCGGTATCCACCTTGATCTGCTTGCGCTCCAGGTCCAGGCCCCACTCGGCGATCGGGCCGAGCTTGGGCGACAGGCCGAAGAACACCAGCAGGTCGTCCAGCGGCAGGCGGCGGGTCACGCCGTCGGCACCGGTCACCTTGATCTCGGTGAGCACGCCGTCTTTCTCTTCATAGCCGCCGATCTGGCCGACCAGGAACTGCATCTCCATCTGTTCGCACAGTTCCTTCATCTTGGCCACCGAGGCCGGCGCGGCACGGAAGCCGTCGCGGCGGTGGATCATCACCACCGACTCGGCCTTGCCGACCAGGTCCAGCGTCCAGTCCAGCGCCGAGTCGCCGCCGCCGACGATGACCAGGTTGCGGCCGTGGAAGCGGCTCGGATCCTTGACGCGGTAGAACAGCTGCTTGCCGTCGAACTTGTCGAGGCCCTCGACCTTCAGCGTACGCGGCTGGAACGAGCCCACGCCGGCGGCGATGAAGATGGTCTTGGTGATAAAGCGGGTTCCGAGCGAGGTCTCGACGAAGAAGCGGCCGTCTTCACGGCGCTCCACCACGGAGACTTCCTGGCCCAGGTGGAAGGTGGGCTCGAACGGCTCGATCTGCTTGAGCAGGTTGTCGGTCAGTTCCTGGCCGGTGCAGCTGGGCACGGCCGGGATGTCGTAGATGGGCTTGTCGGGATACAGCTCCACGCACTGGCCGCCAACGACTTTCAGGGAATCGATCACGTGGGCCTTGATTTCGAGCAGGCCCAGTTCAAACACCTGGAACAGGCCCACCGGACCGGCACCGACGATCAGCGCGTCGATTTCGAGCGGCTGGCCGCCTGCGGGGCTGCCGCCCTCGACCTGCTTGGTCGTGTCGGCAACGGGATTTGGAATGCTCAAGTCCATATTCGTCCTGATACGTTGGTTGGGCACGCGGGTGCCCGGCATTGCGGAAAGCGCGTGGGGACGGCCTTCTTTGCAGCCTGGCGCGCTCAGCGCTCCAGGTACTGCAGCTTGTCGGTGGTGTCCTTCCAGTCCTCGGCCTCGGCCAGCGGGGCCTTGGTCTTGGTGATGGAAGGCCAGGCGCGCGCCAGTTCGGCGTTCAGTTCAATGAACTGCTGCTGGTCGCCCGGCACGTCTTCCTCGGCGTAAATGGCGTTCACCGGGCACTCGGCCACGCATACGGCGCAGTCGATGCACTCATCCGGGTCGATGGCCAGGAAGTTCGGGCCTTCGCGGAAACAATCCACCGGACATACGTCAACGCAGTCTGTATAGCGGCAACGGATGCAGGATTCGGTGACAACGTGAGTCATTTCGGTTCCAGGAAAACGGGTCGGCTTTTAATGGGAAACTGTTGGGCCGCTTCTTGCCGGCGGACGCCTCCATCTGCCTTGGCGGGCAGGTATGGCGGGACGAGCGCCGGCCGTGGCCTTTCGGGAACCGGTATTGTAGCCGAGCCTTCTGGCAAGGATAGCGGGTCTATATAGCTGGATCAGATAGTTTTCTTATTTCTTTATGTACTTTTGATCCAAGACATGGCGGCCCGCTGGCGTGCTTGCGCAACCGCAGGCATGATGAGGCCGCCTGAGTGCCACATGCCTCCACGCCGGGAGATTCGTATGCCACGCCAGCTTCGTGATTGCCGCCGCGCCGCCTTGCTATCCCTGCTTGTGATGCTGGCGGCATTTCCGGCGATGACACCGACCGCCGCTGCGCAAGCCCTGGTCCAGCCGGGCATGGCGGACAGCGTGGTGTCCCGGCTGGTGGCATGGCGCGCGCGATCGGAGGCGCCGGTTGCCTTGCCCGCATTGACCGGCTTCGACTGGGACTACTTCACCGTGACCGATTCCCCCGCGGGCGATGCCATCGCCCATTGCGGCCGTGCCGGCCTGATGCCTTGCGGACCCGAGTTGAACCCGAAACCGGGGGACCGGATGCAGGTGCTGCGCTTCGAGCGCGCGGGCGCGGCGGTCTACACCGAGCGCATCCTTGCCGAGGACGGCGCCTTTGCCGAGCCGCTGCCGCAACGCGTGCCGCGCAGTGCCGCCACGCTGGTGTCGTGCCCCGGGAGCGACGGCCGCGCGCTGTGGTGCCTGCAGGGCAGGACGGCCGGCAAGCCGGTCCTGCGCGCGCCGCAGCCGTTCCTCGACGGCGCTTGAACGCCTGTCAGCGCCCCGGACGCGCGCCGTCTCGGTTAGCATGTCAGCCTGACCCGGCACATCGCCTTCTGGCTAGCCATGATTATCCAGTCTCTGCTCGACACCGACCTGTACAAGTTCACGATGATGCAGGTGGTCCTGCACCAGTTTCCGCAGGCGCAGGTCGAATATCGCTTCAAGTGCCGCAACGCCGGCGTCGACCTGACGCCGTATATCGACGAGATCCGTGCCGAGATCGCGCACCTGTGCCAGTTGCGCTTTACCGATGACGAACTCGCCTACCTGCGCGGCCTGCGCTTCATCAAGAGCGATTTCATCGACTTCCTCGGCCTGTTCCACCTGAACGAGAAGTACGTGTCGGTGCGCGAGGCGCCGCAGGGCAACGGCGAGATCGAGATCTCGATCATCGGCCCCTGGCTTCATACCATCCTGTTCGAAGTGCCGGTGCTGGCGATCGTCAACGAGGTCTACTTCCGTCGCACCCAGCCGCGGCCTGACCTGGCCGTCGGGCGCAGCCGGCTGGAGAACAAGCTGGCGCTGCTGCAGCCGCCGGAATTAGCCGATTGCGTCATCGCCGACTATGGCACGCGCCGGCGCTTCTCGCGCGACTGGCAGGAAGAGGTGCTGCTGACCATGCGGCGCGAGCTCGGTTCGCAGCTGGCCGGCACCAGCAACGTCCATTTCGCCCGCCTGCACAACATGGTGCCGCTCGGCACGATGGCGCACGAATACCTGCAGGCCTGCCAGGCGCTGGGGCCGCGCCTGCGCGATTCGCAGGTGTACGCGCTCGAACGCTGGGCGCGCGAGTACCGTGGCGACCTTGGCATCGCGCTGTCAGATACCTATGGCTTCGATGCCTTCCTGCGCGACTTCGACCTGTACTTCTGCAAGCTGTTCGACGGCGTGCGCCATGATTCGGGCGACCCGATCGTTTGGGGCGAGCGCATGGTGGCGCATTACGCCGCCAACCGCGTCGACCCGCGCACCAAGACGCTGATCTTCAGCGACAGCCTGGACGTGCCGCGCGTGATCGAGCTGTTCCAGCGCTTCCACGGCCGCTGCCGGCTGGCCTTCGGCGTCGGCACCAACCTGACCAACGATCTCGGCTACACGCCGCTGCAGATCGTGATCAAGATGGTGCGCTGCAATGGCCAGCCCGTGGCCAAGCTGTCGGACACGCCGGAAAAGACCATGTGCGACGATGTCGGCTACCTGTCCTACCTGCGGCAGGTGTTCTCGGCGCAGTAGGCATTGCGGGATTCCGGTGCGCCGTGCCATGCCGCGGCAACTATAATCGGCGCATCCTTGCCAACCGCACTGCCAGGCCCTATGGAAACCAACGACGCCCGCGACCGCATCTTTGCCCGCATCCGTGCCGCACAGGGCAGGCCGCGCCAGCCCACGCAGGGCGAACGCGCCGCGGTGGCCGATTACCTCGCGCGCCATCCGCAAGGCCCGCGCCCGATGCCGGCCGCCGATCTCGTCGAAGCCTTCGTGCAGCAGGCCCAGCGCATGGCGTCTACGGTCGATCGTGTCGCCACCATGGACGAAGTGCCGGCGGCAGCGCGACGTTATCTGGACAGCCTGAACCTGGTGCAGCGCGCCGTGGCATGGGATGCGCTGGGCACGCTGCCATGGCAGGCCGCCGGCATCGCGGTCGAATGCCGGCCGCCGCTGCGCGAGGTCGAGGCCGACCGCGACCATGGCGACCTGGTCGGCATCACCGGCTGCTTCTGTGCGATCGCCGAGACCGGCTCGCTGATGCTGCTATCGGGGCCGGCGACTTTCGCCTCCGCGGCGCTGCTGCCGGAAACGCATATCGCGGTGGTGCCGCGCTCGCGCGTGGTCGCCGGTCTGGAAGACGCCTTTGCGCTGGTGCGCAGCGAACGCGGCGAGCTGCCGCGCGCGACCAATATCATCAGCGGCCCGTCGCGCACCGGTGATATCGAACAGACCATCGTGCTGGGCGCGCATGGCCCGTATCGCGTGCATGTGATCGTGGTCGAGCAGGCTTGATCCATGGGGCAGAACGGACATAAGAATCGCCTGTAAACGCGCAGCAAACGCGCGACGCAGCACGATCGCGCGAGGAGTCTGGATTACACTTGCAGGCTTGCCGTGCGAGCCCGCACGCCGTTCGTTGCGGGGGCTCGATGCACCATGAACGCTGCATTCCCGAGGAGATCCTGCCTGATGCGACGTGCTTTCGTACCGTTGCCGATGCTGACCATGCTGACCATGCTGGCAGCTGTCTTTGCTGTCTTCCCTGTGGCCGCGCATGCCGCGGACATAGAGGGGGCCGCACTGTCGCCGCTATGGGGCCTGCCGTTTGCCGGCATCCTGCTGTCAGTCGCGCTGTGGCCTCTGCTTGCGCCCAAGTTCTGGCACCACCACTATGGCAAGATCTCCGCGGGCTGGGGGCTGCTGTTCCTGCTGCCGTTCGCCGCGGTGTTCGGCACGCATGCGGCCGCCGCCAGCGCGGTGCATGCGCTGCTCGCCGAGTACATCCCCTTCATCTCGCTGATCGCTTCGCTCTATATCGTCGCGGGCGGCATCTGCGTGCGCGGCAACCTGCACGGGACACCGCGGCTCAATACGGGCATCCTGGCGCTGGGTACCCTGCTGGCAAGCTTCATGGGGACTACCGGCGCGGCCATGCTGCTGATCCGTCCGTTGCTGCGCGCCAATGACAACCGCCGGCATGTGGCGCACGTGGTCGTGTTCTTTATCTTCCTGGTGGCAAATGCCGGCGGCTCGCTGACGCCGCTGGGCGATCCGCCGCTGTTCCTTGGCTTCCTGAAGGGCGTGGACTTCTTCTGGACCATGCGCAACATCTACCTGGAGACGCTGTTTATCTGCGCGGTGCTGCTGGTGGTGTTCTACCTGGTCGACCGCCATTACTACCGCAACAAGGAGGAAGAACTGCCGCAGCGGAACGATCCCACGCCGGACTCCCACGGCATCACGATCGACGGCAAGATCAACTTCGTGCTGCTGCTGGCCCTGATCGGCCTGGTGCTGATGAGCGGGCTGTGGCAGCCGGCCATCTCGTTCAACGTCTTCGGCACCGACGTGCCGCTGCAGGCGGCGGTGCGCGATGCGCTGCTGATCGTGGTGGCGGTGGTGTCGCTGCTGGTCACGCCGCACACCGCGCGCGCGGGCAACGAGTTCAACTGGGAGCCGATCCTGGAGGTCGGCAAGCTGTTCGCAGGGATCTTCCTGACCATCATCCCGGTGATCGCCATGCTCAAGTCCGGCACAGACGGCGCCTTTGCCGGCGTAATTCGCGCGGTCAGCGACGGCAACGGGCAGCCGGTCGACAGCATGTATTTCTGGGCGACCGGGCTGCTGTCGTCGTTCCTGGACAATGCGCCGACCTACCTGGTGTTCTTCAACACCGCCGGCGGCGATGCCGCCACGCTGATGACGCGCGACGCCTCGACTCTGGCCGCGATTTCCGCCGGCGCGGTGTTCATGGGCGCCAATACCTATATCGGCAACGCGCCCAACCTGATGGTCAAGGCCATTGCCGAGAACCGCGGCGTGCGCATGCCGAGCTTCTTCGGCTACATGCTGTACTCGGGCATTTTCCTGATGCCGCTGTTCGTCATCATGACCTTCCTCTTCTTCCATGTGTGATGCCATGAAGCCGTCCGTCCTTGTCACCCGCGCCATCTATCCCGAAGTGATCGACCGCCTGGCGCAGTATTTCGATGTCGACGACAACCAGCAGGACGCGGTGCTTGATGCCGCCGCGCTGAAGGCCCGGCTGGCCGGCAAGGCCGGCGTGCTGGCCAACGCCGCCGACCGCATCGACGCGGACCTGGTTGCCGCGCTGCCGTCGCTGCGCGCGGTGTGCAACATGGCCGTCGGCTACAACAACCTCGACGTGCCGGCACTGACCGCCGCGGGCATCGTCGCCACCAACACGCCCGACGTGCTGACCGAGACCACCGCCGACTTCGGCTGGGCGCTGCTGATGGCCACCGCGCGCCGCGTCACCGAGTCCGAGCACTACCTGCGCGCCGGCAAGTGGCAGCGCTGGAGCTACGACATGCTCGTCGGCATGGATTTATACGGCAGCACGCTCGGCATCCTTGGCATGGGCCGCATCGGCCAGGCGCTGGCGCGCCGTGCCAGCGGGTTTGGCATGAGCGTGCTGTACCACAACCGCAGCCAGCTGCCGGCGGACACCGAGCGCACGCTCAACGCCCGCTATGTCAGCAAGGAGGAACTGCTGCGCCAATCCGACCACCTGCTGCTGGTGCTGCCTTATGGCCCGCAGAGCCACCATGCCATCGGCGCCGCCGAGCTGGCGCTGATGAAGCCGACGGCGACGCTGGTCAACCTCGCGCGCGGCGGCATCGTCGACGACGCAGCGCTGGCGCAGGCGCTGCGCGACAAGCGCATCTTCGGCGCCGGGCTGGATGTGTTCGAGGGCGAGCCCAGTGTCCATCCGGACCTGCTGACGGTGCCCAACGTCGTGCTGACGCCGCATATCGCCAGCGCCTCGGAAAAGACCCGCCGCGCCATGGCGACGCTGGCCGCCGACAACCTGATCGCCGCGCTCGACCAGGGCCCGCAGGCCGGCCATCCGCCCACCGTGATCAACCCTGAAGTCATGCCGGGCCGCCGCTGAGGCGCGCCCGCTTGTCCGTCGCTTAACCTGTTGCTGCATGTCCTTGATTCCGTACCTGACGCTGGCCGTGGCGCTGCTCGCGGTCGTCCTGCTGGTGATCGTGCTGTTGCGCCAGCAGGCCGCCTCGCCCGGCGCCGAACTGGCCCGCCAGCTTGCCGAATTACGCGTCGAAGGGGCGCGCGGCATGGAGCGCGTGGAGCGTGAGGTCCGTACCGATGTAGCCGAGGCCGCGCGCGGCAACCGCGACGAGTCGGCCCAGCAGATGCTGCGCTTCCAGCAGGCGCTGTCGTCGCAGCTGACCGGCATTGCCACGCTGCAGAACAACCAGATCGACACCTTCGCGCAGCAGCTCGCCAAGCTGACCGGGTCCAACACGCAGCAGCTCGAGCACGTACGCCAGCACCTGATGCTGCAAGGCCAGCAGGCGCGCGACGAACAGGCGGGAGCGCTGCGCCGCTTCGGCGACGGCCTGCAGCAGCAGCTGGCGCAGATGTCCGAAGCCAACGAGCGCCGGTTGGCGGAAGTGCGCGCCACGCTGGAGCAGAAGCTGCGCGACATCGAGGCCAACAACGCGGCCAAGCTGGAGGAGATGCGCCGCACCGTCGACGAGAAGCTGCATGCGACGCTGGAGCAGCGCCTGGGCGAGTCGTTCCGGCTGGTCTCGGATCGCCTCGAGCAGGTGCATCGCGGGCTGGGCGAAATGCAGGCGCTGGCGCAGGGCGTGGGCGACCTGAAGAAGGTGCTGACCAACGTGAAGTCGCGCGGCACCTGGGGCGAAGTCCAGCTTGAGATGCTGCTGGAGCAGATGCTGACGCCGGACCAGTACGGCAAGAACGTCGAAACGGTGCGCAACTCTGGCGCGCGGGTGGAATTTGCCATTCGTCTGCCCGGCAAGGCCGCGGGCGGCGGTGGCGACGGCGGCACGCCGGTGTGGCTACCGGTCGATGCCAAGTTTCCCAAGGAACAGTACGAGCGGCTGGTCGATGCGCAGGAGCGCGGTGACCCGGACGGCGTCATCGCCTTCGGCCGCGAACTGGAAGTTGCCTTGCGCCGAGAGGCGCAGACCATTGCCGAAAAATACCTGGCGCCGCCACAGACTACCGATTTCGCCATCCTGTTCCTGCCGACCGAAGGGCTGTATGCCGAAGTGTTGCGGCGACCAGGCCTGACCGACCTGCTGCAGCGCGACTATCGCGTTACCGTGGCGGGCCCGACCACGCTGACCGCGCTGCTGAACAGCTTGCAGATGGGCTTCCGCACGCTGGCGCTAGAGAAGCGCTCGAGCGAAGTGTGGGAGGTGCTGGGCGCGGTCAAGACCGAGTTCGGCAAGTTCGGCGACGTGCTGGCCAAGACCCGCGACACGCTCGAGCGCGCGGCGCGCAATATCGAGCAGGCCGAGGTGCGCACGCGCCAGATGGCGCGCAAGCTGCGGACGGTGGAAGCGCTGCCGGGCGATGCCGCGCAGCAGTTGCTGGGACTGAACGGGGTGGAGACGGTGGAGGCGGCGCAGACGCCGGATGACAGCGGCGGTTGAGCGCCTGCCGGTGCAGGGAACGCCCGCAACGCGGGCGAGGCGGCCGGCAGCCCGCCGGCCCGTGCATCAGCGAAGGTTCAGCGGTCGTCTTCGGGCGCCAGCTCGCGCACGTGGACTTCGATGCCGCCAAAGCGGGCAGCCACCCAGTTGTAAGCCTTGCACGCCAGCCACAGCAGGCCGAAGCCGATCAGCGCATTCAGGATGATCGCGCTGAAGACCGTGATCGCAGGCAGGTCGCCGTAGCGGATAAAGGTAACGAACAGCCCCAGCGAGACGATCGGCAGGGAGAAGCACAGGTAGACCAGCACCAGCGCGCGGGCGGTCTTCACGGGGTGGAGGTAAGCGATCTCCTGATTCATGACTGGGGATAACTTGATTGTTGCTGAATCGTGCGCCAAGTGTAGCGACTGCCCGACCCCAAGCATAGTCCGCTGCCCACGGCAAGGCTGAAAGCCAAGCGCCGGACGCGTCACGGCGGCAAATGTGCAGCACAAATACGACACATTGCCGCCGCAGCGATGCGGCCGGCCTTCTTGCCATGCTCAGATCAACCTCAGAGCAACCCTCAGATCAGCCCGTCGAACAGCATGACCTCGACCGGATCGCCGGCCTTGACCGAGTCATGCTCGTGGCCGAGCACGATAAAGCAGTTGGCTTCGCTCATCGAGCGCAGCACGCCTGAGCCCTGCTGGCCGGTGATGCGCACTTCCCACTGCCCGTCAGCCGCGCGGCCCAGGATACCGCGCTGGTATTCGGTGCGGCCGGGCTTCTTGCGGATCGCCTGCGCGCTGCGCACTTGCAGCAGCGGCAGCGGCGGCACGCTGGCACCCATCAATCGGTGCAGCGCCGACCGCACGAAGTGGTAGAAGGTGACCATCACCGCGACGGGGTTGCCCGGAAGGCCGAACAGCAGCGCCGAATCGCAGCCCTCGCTGCTGCCAATACGCCCGAACGCCATTGGCCGGCCCGGGCGCATGGCGATCTTCCAGAAGGTGACATCCCCCAGGCGTGCCATGATCTGCTTGGTGTAGTCGGCCTCGCCGACCGAGACGCCGCCCGAGGTGATGACCGCGTCGGCGCTTTCGCAGGCAGTGCGGAAAGCCGTTTCCAGCGCCTCGGGGTCGTCGCGCACCACGCCCATGTCGAGCAGTTCGACGTTCATCCGGCGCAGCATGCCGTGCAGCGTATAGCGGTTCGAGTCGTAGACGCAGCCAGCGTCCAGCGGTTCGCCGATCGAGCGCAGTTCATCGCCGGTGGAGAAGAAGGCCACGCGCAGCCTCCGGCGCACGCGCACTTCGGCAATGCCCAGCGAGGCCAGCAGGCCCAGGTCGGCGGGCTGGACGATGCGGCCGGCCGGCAGCGCGGCCTGGCCGCGGGCCAGGTCTTCGCCGCGCAGGCGGCGGTTGTCGCCGGCGCGCACGCAGTCGGCGGCAAAGCGGATGCGGGCGCCGTCGGCCACCATTTCGACGAATTCCTGCGGCACCACCGTGTCGCAACCGGCCGGCATTACCGCGCCGGTCATGATACGTACCGCCTGCACGGCCGTGGGCGCGAGCGCACCGGCGCCGCCGGCGAAGGCGCTGCCGATCACTTCAAGCTCGACCATGTCAGTCTGCGCGGCGGCGAGCGCTTCGCTGCGGAAGGCGTAGCCATCCATGGCCGAATTGTCATGGGCCGGCACGTCGATGGTCGAGACGATGTCCTCGGCCAGCACGCGGTCGAGCGCGCTGCGGATCGGCAGCTGTTCGATGCCGCGTACCGGCTCCACCACCTCGCCGATGATGCGGTTGGCCTGGTCCACCGGCAGCGCGGTGGGATCGTAGTCGGACAGGCAGGAAATGACGGATTGCAGGGAAGGCATGGTGGCTCGGCGGCGGGTGATTGCGGCGACTAGCGGCTTTCGTGCGTGCGCAGTTCGTCCAGCGTGTTGATATTGGCGAAGGCCGCGGCATCGTCGAACATCACCTCGGCCAGCCGGTGCGAGGCGGCCCAGGTCTCGATCTTGCGGCCGCCGCCGGAAAGATACGCGACCAGGCTGTCCAGCGCGCTGACCGGCATCAGGCAGAACACGGGTTGGGTCTGGCGCTTGCCGGTTTCATCCAGCGTCACCGGGATCGCCAGTTCCGCGCCCTCGGACTCGATGGCCTGCGCCAGCCGCGCCACGAGGTCGGTGGGGAGAAAAGGCGAGTCGCATGGCGCCGTCACCATCCAGGATGTGCCGCACTGTTCCAGTCCCGCAAGCATGCCGGCCAGCGGCCCGGCGAAATCGGGCACGGTGTCGGTGTAGACCGGCACGCCGAACGATTCATAGGCAGCCAGGTTGCGGTTGGCGTTGATGATCAGGCCGCCGACCTGCGGGCCAAGGCGCATCATCGTATGCATCGCCATGGGCGTTCCGTGCAGCGGCTGCAGCCCCTTGTCGGTGCCGCCCATGCGGCTGCCCCTGCCGCCTGCGAGAATCAGGCCGGTGATGTCGTCGCGTGCAATCATGAAGGTGCGGCGGCGGGTTCAGCCGCCGATATAGGACATCTCGATCTTGCGCTCGGCGCGTGCCTGGCGCACCGCCGGGTCGCCGCGCTGCTCGGAATAGTTGTCGGTGCGCCCCTGCCATACCTGCGCGATCGCGTTCGAGATCTCCAGGTCGCTGTAGCCGCCGCGCAGCAGCGCGCGCAGGTCATAGCCCTCGGTGGCGAACAGGCACAGGTAGAGCCGGCCCTCGGTGGACAGCCGGATGCGGCTGCAATCGCCGCAGAACGCATGGGTAACGCTGGAGATCACGCCGATTTCACCGCTGCCGTCGCGATAGCGCCAGCGTTCGGCGGTCTCGCCGCTGTAGTTGGCCTGCACGGGTTCCAGCGGGAACTCGGCATCGATGCGGCGCACGACCTCGGCCGAGGGCAGCACCTCGTCCATCTGCCAGTGGTTGCTGGCGCCGACATCCATGAATTCGATATAGCGGACGATGATGCCGCTGTGGCGGAAATGGCGCGCCATCGGCACGATTTCCTGGTCGTTGGTGCCGCGCTTGACCACCATGTTGACCTTGATCGGCGCCAGTCCAACGGCCTGCGCGGTCTCGATGCCGTGCAGCACGTCGGCGACGGCGAAGTCGACGTCGTTCATGCGGCGGAAGGTGGCGTCGTCGATCGCGTCGAGGCTGACGCTGACGCGCGTCAGGCCGGCGTCGCGCAGCGAGCGCGCCTTGCGCGCCAGCAGCGAGGCATTGGTGGTCAGCGTCAGGTCGAGTGGCTTGCCGGAGACGGTCTCGATCTTTGCCAGCATCTCGACCAGGTGCTCGATATTCTTGCGCAGCAGTGGCTCGCCGCCGGTCAGGCGGATCTTCTCGACGCCGTGCGCGACGAACAGGCGCGCGGTGCGCTCGATCTCTTCAAAGCTGAGCAGTTCCGAGTGCGGCAGGAAGGTGTAGTCCTTATCGAACACTTCCTTCGGCATGCAGTAGACGCAGCGGAAGTTGCAGCGGTCTGTCACCGAGATGCGCAGGTCATGCAGCGGCCGGCCGCGGGTATCGGCCACCAGGCCGGAGGGCGGTTCCAGCTTGCCGGGGATGCGCGGCGTCATCGAGTGGTAGCGATGGTCGCGCAGGTCGAAGATCGGAATGACGGATTCGGTCATGGCCTGTGGGTGGGCGCTGCTGCTCCGGCGAGTGGCCTGCCAAGGCCGGGCCGGGGGACTTCGGAAGCCCGGATGCATTTGCTGCCATTCTAGCCGAGTGGGCGCCCGGGGAGCCGCATTCCCGCGAATCTCGGGGATTTGGCGCGCATGAAAAAGGGACAGCCAAGGCTGTCCCCTCTGCAGCGAACGCGGGTGCCAGCGGCGGCACCCGGGCAGGCTTACTGCTGCGACGCCATGTCCACTTCGCGACGGCTGGTTTCGACCAGGATCATCGGACCCTGAGGCAGTGGCGGCAGCGGCTTGCGCTCGCGCGGCACCCGCGGCGCCGGCACGATGCGTGCAGCCGCTTCCTGGGCGGAGCGCAGCTTGTCGGCATCGGTGTGGACCCACTGCAGGCCGGCGCCGGCGAGCATCGGCTCGAGGCTTTCCATCGCGACCGGCGCGGCGGCCGGTTCCGCGGCGGGCGCGGCCACGGCAGGGGCGGGTTCCACGGGTGCGGCCACGACCGGCTCGGCCACGGCTTCGGCGGCGATCGCCTCGGTCACGGCTGCGGCGGCTTCCGCTTGCGCGGCCACGGCGGCCGGGGCGGGTTCGGCCACGGGTGCGGCTACCGGGGCCGGTGCCGCTGCCGGTTCAGTGGCGGGGGCAGGGGTCACGCCTTCCGGCACGGCGATGCGGATCGCTTCGACGCTTTCCGCCGCGGCAACAGCAACAGCTGCCTGCGGTGCCGGCTCGGCTTGCGGTGCGGCCTGGGAAGCGGCTTGCGGAGCCGCCTCGGCGGCCTCGGCGGTCACCGGAGCGATGCCTTCGGCGGTCTCGGCAGCGCCTTCCTGAGCGGCTTCGCCTTCACCTTGCGTGCCCTGGCCGGCTTCGTCGCGCTCGCGGCGATAGCGGTTGCGGCCACGACGGTTACGGCGGCGGCGCTCTTCGCCCTCGGCGGTTTCGGCGAATCCTTCGGCACCTTCCGGCAGTTCGGCGCGCACGGCTGGCACTTCGTCCGCGGCGGCCTGCGGCAGCACGCCCAGCGCCTGGGCGGCGGCTACGGCTTCCGGCTGCGGCGCTTCGCCGGCTTCGGTTTCACGCAGGTCGCTGCGCTCGCGCTGGCGATCGCGCTGACGCTCGCGGCGTTCCTGGCCGCGTTCCTGGCCACGTTCGCGGCGGCCTTCCTGGCGGGCTTCGGCGCGCTCGCCCTGGGCACGTTCGCCCTGGGCGCCTTCAGCCTGGCGGGCGACGGCCGGAGTGGCCTGGCCTTCCTGCTGGCGCGGCTGGCGGCCCTGGCGCTCGCCACGGCCTTCGCGTTGTTCGCCGCGCTCGCCTTGCTGGCGCTCGCCACGCTCGGCACGCTCACCGCGCTCTGCACGCTGACCGCGAGGCTGGCGGTCACCGCGTTCCTGGCGCTCGCCACGTTCGCCGCGCTCGGCACGTTCGGTACGTTCACCGCGCTCGCCACGTTCGGCCCGCTCGCCGCGCTGGCCACGGCCTTCGCCGCGCTGGCCGCGCTCGCGGCGGCCTTCGCCACCGCGGCTTTCGGCGGCCGCCACCGGCTTGGCCGGCTCAACCACCGGCGCAGGCGCCGGGCGCGCGCCGAACAGGCCCTTCAGCCAGGCGATGAAGCCGCCGGCTTCCACCGGCTTGGTGGCAGGGACGGGCGGAGCTGCCGGGGCGGCTTCCGGACGCGGGGCGCGCTCCGGACGCGGCACGGAAACCGGAGCCGGCTGTTCCGGCGTGATCCCCTTGACCGCCGCTTCCTGGCGCGGCTTGGCTTCTTCCTTGCGGCGGCTGCTGTAGCTGGTGTCGGCTTCCAGCTCCTTGGCCGCAGCCTCAGCCATCTTGTAGCTGGCGGTGCTGTCTTCCAGGCGCGGGTCGTCGTGGCGCAGGCGCTCTAGCTTGTAGTGCGGCGTTTCCAGGTGCTTGTTCGGGATCAGCAGCACGTTGACCTTGAAGCGCAGCTCGATCAGGTTGATTTCCTGGCGCTTCTCGTTCAGCAGGAAGGCGGCAACCTCCACCGGCACCTGGCAGTGGATGGCGGCGGTGTTTTCCTTCATCGCCTCTTCCTGGATGATGCGCAGGACCTGCAAGGCGGACGATTCGGTATCGCGGATGTGGCCCGTGCCGTTGCAGCGCGGGCAAGTGATGTGCGAGCCCTCCGACAGCGACGGGCGCAGGCGCTGGCGCGACAGCTCCATCAGGCCGAAGCGGCTGATCTTGCCCATCTGCACGCGCGCGCGGTCGTGGCGCAGCGCGTCCTTCAGGCGCGTTTCCACGTCCTTCTGGGCCTTGCCCGATTCCATGTCGATGAAGTCGATCACGATCAGGCCGCCCAGGTCGCGCAGGCGCAGCTGGCGGGCAATTTCGTCAGCGGCCTCGAGGTTGGTGCGCAGCGCGGTTTCCTCGATGTCGGCGCCCTTGGTGGCGCGGGCCGAGTTCACGTCCACGGACACCAGTGCCTCGGTGTGGTCGATCACGATGGCGCCGCCGGACGGCAGCATGACCATGCGCGAGTAGGCCGACTCGATCTGGTGCTCGATCTGGAAACGCGAGAAGAGGGGCACGTCGTCCCGGTACTTCTTCACGCGGTTCATGTTGTCAGGCATCACCACGCTCATGAAGGCGCGGGCCTGTTCGTAGATCTCGTCGGTATCGATCAGGATCTCGCCGATATCCGGCTGGAAGTAATCGCGGATGGCGCGGATGACCAGGCTCGATTCCAGGTAAATCAGCAGCGGGGCCTTGTTGTCGCCGGCGGCGCCATCGATGGCCTTCCACAGCTGCAGAAGGTAGTTCAGGTCCCACTGCAGTTCCTCGGCCGAGCGGCCGATGCCCGCGGTCCGGGCGATGATGCTCATGCCTTCCGGCACGGTCAGCTGCGCCATGGTCTCGCGCAGCTCCTGGCGGTCTTCGCCCTCGATGCGGCGCGACACACCGCCGCCGCGCGGGTTGTTCGGCATCAGCACCAGGTAGCGGCCGGCCAGCGAGATAAAGGTGGTCAGGGCCGCGCCCTTGTTGCCGCGCTCTTCCTTCTCGACCTGGACGATCAGTTCCTGGCCTTCATGCAGGGCATCCTGGATGCGTGCGTTGCGCACGTCGATGCCTTCCTTGAAGAAGGCGCGGGCAACTTCCTTGAACGGCAGGAAGCCGTGGCGCTCTTCGCCGTAGTTGACGAAGCAGGCTTCCAGCGAGGGTTCAATGCGGGTGATGACACCCTTGTAGATATTGCCCTTGCGCTGTTCGCGCCCGGCAGTCTCGATGTCGATGTCGATCAGTTTCTGACCGTCGACGATGGCGACGCGCAATTCCTCCTGTTGCGTCGCGTTGAACAGCATGCGTTTCATCGCAATACCTCACTCCGGTGCCGCGGTTGCACCGTCTGGGCGGTGTCCGCGGCGATTCATGGAGCACGCGAGGGAGCGAGCGAAGGCGCGAGAATTGCCGGAAAGCGCCGTTTCGCGCAAAGGCGAGCGGCTGGGCGCGGGTGAAAGAGAGGCGATGACGTCGGGGTAACGTCCGTGGGGCGGGAGAGGGCGCCGGCGGCTGCTCTGGCAGACACTGGCGCGTTCCCGTTCCGGAGGCGATGCATTTCGCCGGCATGACCGGCACCGGCGCGGCGCCGGCGGCATCGCGGCCGGGCCGCGGAAGGCCTAGACGCGTCAAAGAGCAAATTTTTCGGACACGGCAAGGCTGCCGATGCTGCCTGACATCTCCTGGCGGGCGCACCTACTACTTCTTGGAGTTCTGCGACCGGGCGCCGGTATTTCCAGTCAGGCGGCAGGCTGGCCTGCCGGCCGGCACCGTTTCCCGGTGCAGGCGGGACTTCTCTCACCGAAGCGGATGCCGGCAGGGGCATCCACTCTTAAATTCTGTTTTACCTGAACACTCTGTTCCCACGTCATCGTTTGCTGCGCCGAAGCCTCCTATGGGCGACTTCCTGCGTGCCGGCGATATCGTGCGTGCTGCTATTACCGCCATTTGGCCGTCTGGCGCCCGCGCGGATCACGCAATGAAGCGGCGCAGGGCGGAAGACGTGCCGGGCTGGCGGCGACCCCAAGTGTAGAATGCGGTCAATCCAAGATTAATCACGGGATTGATCGCTTACACAGGTCTTGCGCTGCCGGCCCCCGGCCGGAACAGCGAGGAAATTATATTGAAAATGAATGAGTTACGCCATCAAATTGAAAAGCCTGCCGATGTAGCGCCGGCAAGCCCGCAGGTGGCGTATGTCACGATTGACGAAGGCTCCGAAGGCCAGCGCATCGACAACTTCCTGTTGAAGGTGGCCAAGGGCGTACCCAAGAGCCATATCTACCGGGTATTGCGGTCTGGCGAAGTGCGCGTCAACAAGGGCCGTATCGATGCCACTTATCGTCTGCAGTCGGGGGACGTGGTGCGGATCCCGCCGATGCGTGTGGCGACTCCGTCGCAATCCGGGGCGCAGCCGGTGCCGGCCAGCGAGTTTCCCGTGCTGTTCGAGGACGCGCAGCTGCTGGTGGTGAACAAGCCCGCCGGCGTGGCGGTCCATGGCGGCTCGGGTGTTGCCTTCGGCGTGATCGAGCAGCTGCGCCAGGCCCGGCCGCAGGCCAAGTTCCTCGAGCTGGTGCACCGGCTCGACCGGGAGACCTCCGGCATCCTGGTGCTGGCCAAGAAGCGCTCGGCGCTGGTCCACCTGCATGAGCAGATCCGCGGCAACAGCATGGACAAGCGGTATTTCGCCTGCGTGGCCGGGGAATTCCCGAACAACCGCCAGCACGTGAAGCTGCCTCTATATAAGTACACCACGCCCGACGGCGAGCGACGCGTGCGGGTACAGGCCGACGGGCTGGCGTCGCACACGGTATTCAACCGGATCGAGGCGTTTCCCGGCTTTACCTTGCTGGAAGCCGAGCTGAAGACCGGCCGGACGCACCAGATCCGCGTCCACCTGGCCCATTCGGGATTCCCGATCGTCGGCGACGAGAAGTACGGCGATTTCCCCCTGAACAAGTCACTGGCGCGTTCCGCCGCCAATCCCGGCATCAGGCGCATGTTCCTGCACGCCCACCGGCTGGTGTTCGTCCACCCGGCAACGGGGCAGACGCTGGCCGTCGAGGCGCCGCTGCCGGACGAATGCGTCGGATTCCTGCAACAATTGCGACAGCTGCGCGCCCCGGAGTAGGGCCGCGCAATCAATGCCACAAGGACAACCATGGCCAGGCAACAATTTGACCTGATCGTTTTCGACTGGGACGGGACGCTGATGGACTCGACCCCGACCATCGCCAAGTGCATCCAGCTTGCTAGCCGTGACCTGGGCCTGCCCGTGCCGGACGACAGCGCGGCCAGCCATGTGATCGGGCTGGGGCTGAAGGATGCATTGTCGTATGCCGTGCCGACGCTGGACCCGGTCGACTACCCGCGCCTGGCGGAACGCTACCGCTACCACTTCCTGACCCGCGACGCCGACCTGGTGCTGTTCGACGGCGTGCGCGAGATGTTGGAAGCGCTGCGCGCCGAGCACTATTTCCTCGGCGTCGCCACTGGCAAGACCCGCGTCGGCCTGCAGCGCGCGCTCGCCGCCAGCGGCCTGACGCAGCTTTTCGACGCCACCCGCTGTGCCGACGAAACCTTTTCCAAGCCGCATCCGGCCATGCTGCAAGAGCTGACGCGTGAGCTGGGACAGGACATGGAGCGCACCGTCATGGTGGGCGACACCACCCATGACCTGCAGATGGCGGTCAATGCCGGCGCTGCGGGCATTGGGGTGTGTTATGGCGCACATCCGGGCGACTCGCTGCGGGCGATGGCGCCGGTGCATTGCGCCACGTCGATCGCCGACCTGACCGACTGGCTGCTGACCCATGCCTGAGAGCGCGGCCGGCCAGGGGGCGGTGCGGCTGTGCGCCGCGGCAGACCTGGAAGAGGGCGGCCTGGGGGTGCGCTTCCCGGTGGTGCTGGACAGCCGCGAAATCGGCGCCTTCGTGGTGCGCTTCGACGGTGCCGCGCATGGCTACCTGAACCAGTGCGCGCACGTGCCGATGGAACTCGACTGGCAGGAGGGGCGGTTCTTCGATAGCTCGGGCCTATACTTGATGTGCGCCACACATGGCGCGGTTTATGCGCCGGACAGCGGCGAGTGCGTCGGCGGTCCCTGCCGCGGCGCGGCGCTGGCCAAGCTGCGCATCGAAGAGCGCGATGGCCAGGTTTACTGGTTGCCCGAGGGTCCGTACCGGGCCGCCGCGCAAGCGGACGGCGCCTAATGGCGGGCGGCCTGGCCGCCCGTTCTGTTTCCAAGCCTTCCACGAGCGAGTTGCATGACAGAAGAGCAGAAGCCGCCTATTGGTCAACCGGGAGCATCGGGCGAATCGCCTGAGCCCGGGCAGGACGATGCGAACCGGCCCGAGTCCGAACGCCTGGTCACCGCGAAGCAGGCCGACTATCCGCTGGAAAGCGAACTGCGCGCCGGCGACGATGCGGCGCGGCGAGAGCAGCGCCAACGCAAGGCCCGCATGGCTGGGGATGCCGGAGCGGCCGGGAGCGGTCCGGTGGGCGCGGCCGGCTGGGAGCGCGATGTCCTGGAAAAGGTGCTGACGGCATCGCTGCGCGAGCAGCGCGCCGCACGCCGCTGGCGCATCTTCTTCCGCTTCGTCGGACTGGGCCTGTTGGCGCTGATCTTCATCGCGCTGTTCGATTTCAAGGGCGACGGCATCAACACGTCCGGCCGCCATACCGCGATGGTCACGCTGGAGGGCGAGATCGCGGCCGGTACGCCGGCCGGCGCCGAGTCGATCAATGCCTCGCTGCAGGCGGCATTCGCCGACACCAATGCCGCCGGCGTGATCCTCAAGATCAACTCCCCAGGCGGCTCGCCGGTGCAGGCCGGCATCATCAACGATGAGATCCACCGGCTGCGCGGACTCTATCCATCCAAGCCGTTCTATGTCGTGGTCGAGGAAATCTGTGCCTCGGGTGGCTATTACGTGGCTGCGGCGGCCGACAAGATCTATGTCGACAAGGCCAGCATCGTGGGCTCGATCGGCGTGCTGATGGATGGTTTCGGCTTTACCGGCCTGATGGACAAGCTGGGCGTAGAGCGCCGGCTGTACACCGCGGGCGCCAACAAGGGCATGCTCGACCCGTTCTCGCCGCAGATGCCCAGGCAGAAGGCCTACGCCGAGACCATGCTCAAGGAAATCCACGAGCAGTTCATCGACGTGGTGAAGGAGGGCCGGGGCGACCGGCTCAAGGATGACCCGGAGCTGTTCTCCGGCCTGTTCTGGTCGGGCGAGCGCAGCATCGAACTAGGCCTGGCCGACGCGCTGGGGACCGCCGATTCGGTCGCGCGCGACGTGCTCAAGGCCGAGGATATCGTCGACTATACGGTCAAGGAAAACATCGCCGAGCGCGTGGCCAAGCGCTTTGGCGCCGCGGTCGGCACCGCGGCGATGAAGACCATGCTGTGGAGCACGCGCCCGCAGGGCATGCACTGAGGCGGCGCGAGTCGCCAGATGAAAGAAAGGGGCGCCGTTGCGCCCCTTTCTGCATTTTCCGGCGTCTTCAGGCCGCCAGCAGCGAGAAGATCGCAGGCCGCTTGTGCAACGCAAGCCGGTCTGCCTTCCACGCCGACAGCGGCAGCGTGACGATGGTTTCGGTCGGCAGCGTCAGGTCAACCGCCACCGACAGCAGCGTGGTGCCGGCGCAATGCTCGCGCATGGCTTCGAGCAGCGCCGCGTTGCGGTACGGCGTTTCGATGAACACCTGCGTCTGGCTGGCCTTGCGCGAACGCTGTTCCAGCTCGCGCAGCCGCTGCGCGCGTTCGCCGGCATCGACCGGCAGGTAGCCGTTGAAGGCAAAGCTCTGGCCGTTCAGGCCCGAGCCCATCACCGCCAGCAGGATCGAGCTGGGCCCGACCAGCGGCCGCACCCGGATGCCGCGCGCATGCGCCAGCCGCACCAGCTCGGCGCCAGGATCGGCCACCGCCGGCACGCCGGCTTCGGACAGCAGGCCACCGTCGCGGCCGGCCTGGATCGGCGCGAGCAGCTCGGCCAACGCGTCGGCGCGGGTGTTGACGTTCAGCTCGCGGATCTCGATCTGCTGGATCGGGCGTGCCAGCGGGGTGCTTTCGCCCAGCTTCTTCAGGAAGGCGCGGGCGGTCTTGGCGTTTTCGGCGACCAGGTAGTCGAGCCCGGCTGCGATCTGCTGCACGCCGGCGGGAATGACTTCGACCAGCGGATCGGCTTCGTCGCGCTTGCCGAGGGTATTGGGGATCAGGAAAAGATTGCCGCTCATGGTTGGCTCCGGTGCGTCATGCCGCGAGCAGCGGGTAGCCCGCCTGGCGCAGCATGCCGGTCAGCGCGATCAGCGGCAGGCCGACCAGCGCCGTGGGATCGTCGGACTCGACGCGCGCGAGCAGCGTGATGCCCAGCCCCTCGGACTTGGCGCTGCCCGCCACGTCGTAGGGACGTTCCAGTTGCAGGTAGGCTTCGATCTCCTCGTCGCTGAGGTCGCGCATGGTCACGCGCGTCTGTACGTCGGCCAGTTGGGCGGTGCCGGTGCGCCCGTCCAGCAGGCACAGCGCCGAATGGAAGATGGCGGTGCGTCCGCGCATGCGGCGCAGCTGCGCGACGGCCTTATCGTGCACGCCGGGCTTGCCCATCTGCGCCCCGTCCAGCGTCAGCACCTGGTCCGAGCCGATCACCAGCGCACCCGGATGGCGCGCCGCGATGGCCTCGGCCTTGCGCTGCGACAGGCGCAGGGCGGTAGCCTCCGGCGCTTCGCCGCCGAGCGGGGTCTCGTCGATGTCCGGGATGGCCACTTCAAAGGGGATGCGCAGCCGCTCGAGCAGCTCGCGGCGGTAGGGCGAGCCGGAGCCAAGGATCAGCCTGGGGCGGGGATCTTGATGCATAAGTGATTGAAGCGTAGCAGGAATAAGGCAAGGTTTGCGTGGCAAGACCTTTGACCTCCACAAGGTTTACGTCGTATAATCGCGCGTTTTGCCGCATCCGCACTTGGGCGCTGTGCCGCCAATGTGCGCGGCCGCTGTCAGCGCAGGCGTGGGATGTGGCGAGCCAGTCATTGCAATACGACGGGAGCCACGCACATGACCCAGCCAATTGACCTGCGCGCGCTCGATCTCTTCGCGTTCTGCCGCAAGAGCGAAAGCCTGAGCGGCGACGTGGCGGTGCGGGATTTGCCGCGCATCTTAGCCGAGACTGCCGCGCAAGCGCCAGCCGCGGCCCCCGAAGAGACGTTTGCCTATACGGCCACCGGCTTCGTTCGCGAAGAGACGGCCGAGCCGGGCGCCCCGGTGGTGCGGCGGCTGTTTCTCGATGTGACCGTCAAAGGCCGGATGTGGCTGGATTGCCAGCGCTGCCTGACGCCTTATGCCGAGCCGGTCGATACGGCTACGCGCTTCGAGGTGGTGGAGAGCGAAGAGGCGGCCGATGCCGCGCCGATGGACGACGACGATGTCGACGTGATCGCCGGCTCCAAGCGTTTTTCGCTGCTGGAACTGATTGAAGATGAAGTGCTGCTGGCGCTGCCGGTGGCCCCCAAGCATGACGCCTGCCCGTCGGTGCACGAAAGCCTCGTGACCGGCACGGACGGCGAGGCCCAGCCCGAAGCTGAGCCAGAGGAAGAAAAGCGGCCGTCGCCCTTTGCGGCGCTGGCCGGCCTGAAGAACAAGCACTGAGGCCAACCGGGCCGAGGGCGTGTTCCGCAGGTGGTAGTTGAAGCATCCGGCCGGGCCCCGGCTACGCCTTGGGCGGGATGCGTGTGTTAATATTGAAAAATTCTCGAAGGAGTCATCATGGCTGTTCAACAGAACAAGAAGTCGCCGTCCAAGCGCGGCATGCATCGTTCGCACGACCACCTGACGGTCGCCCCGCTGGCCGTCGAGCCGACCACCGGCGAAACCCACCTGCGTCACCACGTCAGCCCGAACGGCTACTACCGTGGCCGCAAGGTCATCAAGACCAAGAACGACTGATAGCTTCGTGGCGTGACATTGCGTCTCGCTCGCGCATGCCTGTAAGTCGGACACAAGACGGTCAGACACAAAAAAGCGGCAAGATCGTTGCCGCTTTTTTGTTGGGCGCTCGGGACAACCGCCGGGCGTGGTGTGCGCTGCCGCGCTATCCGTACCAGGAACAATGACGATCAAAATCGCTATCGACTGCATGGGCGGCGACCACGGCGTGTCCGTGACCGTGCCCGCGGCGATCAGTTTTCTATCCCGCTACGACGATGCCGAAATGGTGCTGGTGGGCCTGCCGGACGCCATCCGGGCGCAGCTGAAAAAGCTGCATGCGCTGGATCATCCGCGTGTGAGCATCGTCGAGGCCACCGAAGTCATCACCATGGATGACCCGGTCGAGGTGGCGCTGCGCAAGAAGAAGGATTCTTCGATGCGCGTGGCCGTCACCCAGGTCAAGGAAGGCCACGCCGGTGCCTGCATCTCCGCCGGCAATACCGGCGCGCTGATGGCGGTGTCGCGCTATGTGCTGAAAACGCTCGAGGGCATCGAGCGGCCGGCCATTGCCACCACCATCCCGAACCAGGAAGGCTGGGGCACCACCGTGCTGGACCTCGGCGCCAACGCGGACTGCGAGCCCGAACACCTGCTGCAGTTCGCCCGCATGGCCGAGGCCATGGTCGCCGTGGTGGACCACAAGGACCGCCCGACCGTCGGCCTGCTGAACATCGGCGAGGAAGTCATCAAGGGCAACGAGGTGGTCAAGCGCGCCGGCGAACTGCTGCGTGCTTCCGAGCTCAATTTCTACGGCAACGTGGAAGGCAACGACATCTTCAAGGGAACGACGGATATCGTCGTTTGCGACGGCTTTGTCGGCAATGTGGCGCTCAAGAGCACCGAGGGCCTCGCCAAGATGATCGGCGGCATGATCAAGGAAGAATTCACCCGCTCGTGGTTCACCAAGCTGCTCGCGGCGGTGGCCATGCCGGTGCTGTCGCGGCTCGCCAAGCGGCTTGACCCGGCGCGCTACAATGGTGCGTCGCTGCTGGGCCTGCGCGGCCTGGTGATCAAGAGCCACGGTTCGGCCGATGCCCATTCTTTTGAGTGGGCAATCAAACGCGGGTATGATGCCGCCAAGAATGGCGTGATTCCCCGTATCGCACGGGCTTTCGCCGATAAGTCCAGCGCCGCTGGCGTGGCGCTGGCCGCCCCGGAGACAGACGCGCCCAGCGCGCATCCCAGTACCCACCCCGCTTGAGCGCCTTGCGCACCAGCCGGCGGGAACTGCGGTCCATACGATCCGACACTACATGACCAAGTACGCAAAAATCATCGGTACCGGGAGCTATTTGCCCCCGCGGCGCGTGACCAACCATGATCTGGCGGCGCAGCTTGCCGAAAAGGGCATCGAGACCAGCGACGAGTGGATCGTCTCGCGCAGCGGCATCTCGGCGCGCCACTGGGCCGAGCCCGACGTGACCAGCAGCGACCTGGCGGTCAAGGCCGCCGAGCGGGCCATCGAGGCCGCCGGCATCGACCGGCAGAGCATCGACCTGATCATCGTCGCCACGTCTACGCCGGACTTCGTCTTCCCCAGCGCCGCCTGCATGGTGCAGGAAAAGCTGGGCATCACTAACCACTGCGCGGCATTCGACCTGCAGGCGGTGTGCTCGGGCTTTGTCTATGCGCTGGCCACGGCCGACAAGTTCATCCGCAGCGGCTCGCACCGCAACGTGCTGGTGATCGGTACTGAAGTGTTCTCGCGCATTCTGGATTTCAACGACCGTACCACCTGCGTGCTGTTCGGCGACGGCGCCGGCGCAGTGGTGCTGACCGCTTCTGAAGAGCCTGGCATCCTGTCGAGCGCCATGCACGCGGACGGCAGCCACGTCGACATCCTGTGCGTGCCCGGCAATGTCTCGGGCGGCAATATCACCGGCAACGCCTTCCTGCAGATGGATGGCCAGGCTGTGTTCAAGCTTGCCGTGAACGTGCTCGACAAGGTCGCGCGCGAAGCCATGGAACTGGCGGCCATGCAGCCTGAGCAAATCGACTGGCTGATTCCGCACCAGGCCAATATCCGCATCATGCAGGGCACGGCCAAGAAGCTGGGCCTGCCCGCCGAGCGCATGGTCGCCACCGTGCACGAGCACGGCAATACTTCGGCCGCGTCGATCCCGCTGGCGCTCGACGTCGCCGTGCGCGACGGCCGCATCCGCCCGGGCCAGACCGTGCTGATGGAAGGCGTCGGCGGCGGCTTCACCTGGGGCGCGGTGCTGCTGCGCATGTAATTCGCAGCCGGTGCCCGGTGCGCGCCAATGCCGCGCGCCGCCGCGCCGGCTTCCCGTTCCATAAAGGGTTCCAATCCGATGAAATTCGCTTTCGTATTTCCCGGCCAGGGTTCACAGTCGGTCGGCATGCTCAATGCCTTTGCGGATAACGCCGTCGTGCGCGCCACCGTGGAAGAAGCCTCGGCCGCGCTGGGCCAGGATCTCGGCCGCCTGATCGCCGATGGCCCCGCTGAAGAACTGAACCTGACCACCAATACTCAGCCGGTGATGCTGACCGCCGCCGTGGCGGTCTACCGCGCGTGGCTGGACGCCGGCGGCCCGGCTCCGGCCCTGGTGGCCGGCCACAGCCTGGGCGAGTACTCGGCGCTGGTGGCCGCGGGCGTGATCCCGTTTGCCGACGCGGTGCCGCTGGTGCGTTTCCGCGCGCAGGCCATGCAGGAAGCCGTGCCGGTGGGCGAGGGCGGCATGGCCGCAATCCTGGGCCTGTCCGATGACGACGTCCGCGCCGCGTGCGCCGAAGCGGCTGCCGCCGGCGTGGTCGAAGCCGTCAACTTCAACGCCCCGTCGCAGGTCGTGATCGCCGGCCACAAGGGCGCGGTCGAGAAGGCATGCGAGATCGCCAAGGCCAAGGGCGCCAAGCGCGCGCTGCCGCTGCCGGTGTCGGCGCCGTTCCATTCGTCGCTGCTCAAGCCCGCTTCGGACCGCCTGCGCGAGCGGATGGCCGGGCTGGCGTTCGCGTCGCCGTCGATCCCGCTGGTGAACAACGTTGACGTTGCGATCGTCAATGATCCGGAAGCGATCAAGGACGCGCTGGTGCGCCAGGCCGCGGCGCCGGTGCGCTGGGTCGAGTGCGTGCAGAAGATGGCTGCCGAGGGCGTCACCCATGTGATCGAATGCGGCCCGGGCAAGGTGCTGGCCGGCATGACCAAGCGCATCGACGGCAACCTGACCGGCGGCGCGATCTTCGATCCGGCCTCGCTGCAGGACACGCTGGCCCTGCTGAAGTAAGCGCAGCGAAGTCAGCCCAGGTAGTCAGTCCAGGACAAAAGAGCACGAAAGGACATTCTGCATGACCAAACTTCTCGATAACCAGGTTGCGCTGGTCACCGGCGCCTCGCGCGGCATCGGCCGCGCCATCGCGCTGGAACTTGCCCGCCAGGGCGCCACCGTGATCGGCACCGCCACCAGCGAGTCCGGCGCCGCCGGCATCACCGAATACCTCGGCGCAGAAGGCCTGAAGGGCAAGGGCGCGGTGCTGAACGTCAATGACGCGGCCGCTTGCGATGCCCTGATCGACGAGATCGTGAAGACCCACGGCGGCATCGGCGTGCTGGTCAACAATGCCGGTATCACGCAGGACCAGCTGGCGATGCGGATGAAGGACGAGGACTGGGTCGCGGTCATCCAGACCAACCTGACCTCGGTTTTCCGACTGTCGCGCGCGGTGCTGCGCCCGATGATGAAGGCGCGCCAGGGCCGTATCATCAATATCACTTCGGTGGTCGGCTCGGTCGGCAACCCCGGCCAGATGAACTACTCGGCCGCCAAGGCCGGCGTGGCCGGCATGACCCGCTCGCTGGCCGCCGAGATCGGCAGCCGCAACGTGACCGTCAACTGCGTCGCGCCGGGTTTCATTGATACCGACATGACCAAGGCGCTGTCCGAAGAGCAGCATGCTTCGCTCAAGCAGCAGATTCCGCTGGGCCGCCTGGGGCAGCCCGAGGATATCGCCAACGCGGTGGCCTTCCTGGCCGGTCCGCAAGCCGCCTACATCACCGGCACCACGCTGCATGTGAATGGCGGGATGTACATGAATTAATCGGCTTTTTGGGTGGCGCTTTTCCGGCGAGAAGCCGGAAGAAGCCGCCTGAAGCCGTAGTGAAGTCGTAGTTTTCCGAACCAAACGGGCGCGATTCTTGCAAAGCTTGGCAGGCGGCATTTCTGTCGTCCCAAACCTGCTAAAATGCGCCCACTTTTTGTCGAACTTCCCTGGAGGGTTACATGGACAATATCGAACAACGCGTCAAGAAAATCGTGGCAGAACAGCTTGGCGTGGCCGAGGCAGACATCAAGAACGAATCCTCGTTCGTGAACGACCTCGGTGCGGACTCGCTGGACACGGTTGAACTCGTGATGGCGTTGGAAGATGAATTCGGCATGGAAATTCCCGATGAGGAAGCCGAAAAGATCACGACCGTGCAACAGGCTATCGACTACGCCACCGCGCACGTCAAGGCCTGAGCCCGTCGTATCTGAATTCCGAGCCACAGAAGGCAGGTGGGCGGGCCGTCGCGGCCTTGCCTTGCTGTTTTCTGTGGCTTTCGTCTGTTCGAAGACGCAGAATGGAATGCGCCTGTACGCCGCGCCCGTCGCCCGGCGGCAGGCTGATCCGTCGTTCCGTTGCCTCTTCACGCACCCGTAGGAAAACATAGTGAGCCGTCGTCGCGTCGTCGTCACTGGGCTTGGCCTTGTGTCTCCGGTCGGAAACACGGTTGCCGAAGGCTGGGCCAACCTGGTAGCCGGCAAGTCCGGCATCGCCACCATCACCAAATTCGATCACTCCGCGCTTTCCGTGCATTTCGCCGGTGAAGTGAAGGGCTTCAATGCTGAGGATTACATCCCGGCCAAGGAAGCCCGCAATATGGATACCTTTATCCATTACGGCATCGCCGCGGGTACGCAGGCCCTGAAGGACAGCGGCCTGGAAGTGACCGAAGCCAACGCCGAGCGTATCGGCGTACTGGTCGGCTCGGGCATCGGCGGCCTGCCGATGATCGAAGAGACCAAGGCGGTGCTGACCGAGCGCGGTCCGCGCCGCATTTCGCCGTTCTTCGTGCCGGGCTCGATCATCAACATGATCGCTGGCCACCTGTCGATCATCCACGGCATCAAGGGCCCGAACCTGGCTGCCGTGACCGCGTGCACGACCGGCCTGCACAGCATCGGCCTGGCCGCGCGCCTGATCCAGGCCGGCGACGCCGACGCCATGCTGGCAGGCGGCGCCGAGTCGACGGTGTCGCCGCTGGGTATCGGCGGCTTCGCCGCGGCCCGCGCGCTGTCGACCCGCAACGACGATCCGGCCGCAGCCTCGCGCCCGTGGGACAAGGACCGCGACGGCTTCGTGCTGGGCGAGGGCGCCGGCGTGATGATGCTGGAAGAGTACGAGTCGGCCAAGGCGCGCGGCGCGCGCATCTATGCCGAGCTGATCGGCTTCGGCATGAGCGGCGATGCGTTCCACATGACCGCGCCGAACATGGACGGCCCGCGCCGCTGCATGGTCAACGCGCTGAAGGACGCAGGCATCAACGCGGACCAGGTGCATTACCTGAACGCGCATGGCACCTCGACGCCGCTCGGCGACAAGAACGAATCCGATGCTATCAAGGCAGCGTTCGGCGACCAGGCCTACAAGATGGTGGTGAACTCGACCAAGTCGATGACCGGCCACCTGCTGGGCGGCGCCGGCGGCCTGGAATCGGTCTTCACCGTGCTGGCCGTGCACAACCAGGTGTCGCCGCCGACGATCAACATCGACAACCAGGATCCGGAATGCGACCTGGACTACGTGGCCAACACGGCGCGCGAGATGAAGATCGACGTTGCGGTGAAGAACAACTTCGGTTTCGGCGGTACCAACGGCACGCTTGTCTTCCGCCGCGTCTGATCCGTGGTTGAGGCGGGCCCTTCGCGGGCTGCGCCAGGACAGGGTCCACCCGTTGCGGTGGGCCCTGTTCGTGTTCTGCGCCGGTGAAGCGGCTGCGGTGGGGCTGCTCGTGTCCGCGCTGGCCGACACCGTTGCCGCCAGCCCGGCCGGCATGCTGTGGTGGCATGGCGCGCTGGCTCCGCTGCCCTTCGCCACCGGCGTGGTGATTGTGCGCAGCTGGCGCCGATGGACGTGTGCCTTGCGCTGGCGCTGCACGGCGCTGCTGCCGGCACCCGACGGCAGAGGGCCGCTGCGAGTCCGTATTGAAGCATCCGCCAGCCGCCACGAAGTAGTGGTGAGCGGATTCTGGCAGGCGGGCGGCGTCGCTGTCTTGCGCCTGGCCTCCCGCGCGCCTGGCTTGCCGGGTGCCGTCTTCCTCCCCTGGCAAGCCGCGTCGCCGGAACTCTCGCGGCGGTTGCAGCGCGCTGCCAGAGTTGCACTCCAGGTGCAACCCGATGCGGCCACGAGGGAACGAAATTGTTAATTCACGGTCACAGGATGCGCGTTGCTCGACGGGGCGGGCGGAGAATCGTAGGTAAAATACAACGTTTGTCGTGACGACCAAACCAAGAGATACACTGCAGGTGAGCCATACGTGAGCGAACGCGAAGCCGATCAGCTCCTAGTTGAACGCGTCCAGCAGGGCGACAAGCGGGCCTTTGAACTTCTGGTGACCAAATACCATCGGAAGATCATTCGCCTGATCTCGCGCCTGGTGAGGGACCCCGCCGAAGTCGAGGATGTGGCGCAGGATGCCTTTATCAAGGCATATCGCGCCTTGCCCCAGTTTCGCGGGGAGTCCGCCTTCTACACGTGGCTGTACCGGATCGCCGTCAATACGGCCAAGAACTACCTGGCTACCCAGGGCCGCCGCCCGGAAGCGTCGAGCGACATCGATGCGGAAGAGGCTGAAACTTTTGCGGACGGTGAGCAACTAAGGGATATCAATACGCCGGAGTCGATGCTCCATACGCGCCAGGTTGCCGAGACGGTGAACCGCGCGATGGAAGCACTGCCGGAGGAATTGCGGACCGCCATTACGCTGCGCGAGATCGAGGGCCTCAGCTATGAGGAAATCGCGGAGGCGATGGGATGTCCGATCGGCACGGTGCGCTCGCGGATCTTCCGTGCGCGCGAGGCGATTGCCGAAAGATTGCGTCCGCTGCTGGGAACGGCAGAGGGCAAGCGGTGGTAGTGGTTCCGGTGGTGGTAGTAGTTCGGTAGCAAAGAACGATGTCGTGCGGCCAGCGTTGCAGCCTATTCCTGCATCGATAAGCGACAGCAGTAGACGGGATTATCGGTGTTCAATGGAATGTCTTGGGGTGGGAAATGGGTCAGGCTCATAAGCAGTCGGTTCATGTAGTGGAAGCAGCGGAGCAGATCTCCGTTCTGATGGATGGCGAACTCGCGCCGCACGAAGTCGATGCCGTGCTTGATCTCGCGAAAGGCGATGCCGGCATGGTGGACTGGAGCACATACCAGTTGATCGGCGATGCGCTACGCTCGGAAGACCTGACGCATGCTGGCTCCACCGCCGATTTCCTCTCTCGCTTCTCCGCGCGCCTGGAGGCCGAGCCGCATGTGCTGGTGCCGGCCGTGGCGCAAGGCAGCGCCCGCCACCGCCTGCTGTTCAGGCCGTCGTGGGTGCGCCGCGCCTTGCCGGGTACCGCGATCGCGGCCGCCGTCGCAGCGGTCAGCTGGGTGGTGGTGCCGCAGATGCGCGGACCCACCGGCCTGGCCACGCCCCAAGCCGTGGTGGCGCGCGCGGAACCGTCCGCAGCCGCGCCGGCCGCCGGCATCGTCACCGTGGCCGAAACCCAGATGATTCGCGACCCGCGACTCGACGAATACCTGCGTGCCCATCGCACGTCGGTGGCAACGGATGCATTCGTGCCGACCATGCGCACGGTTGCCAACGGCGCCAGCTTCTCTCAGGAAAATACGCAGGAATAATGCCGGACATGCATAAAGGACGGTCGTCCGCCTATGTAGCGGGCGCACAGAGAATTGGGGCCCTGCGTAGGTCCCTTTTTCTGGCCTTGTGTCTGACTGCTGCAGCGGCAACCGCGCAGCCGTCGGACAGTACGCTGAACCGACGCGACGCCACCGCCTGGCTCAACAAGATCCACAAAGCCGCGCAACGCGAGAACTATGTCGGCACGCTGATCTACCAGCGCGGCAGCGTCATGCATGCGTCGCGCATCCAGCATTACAGCGACCTGGTCAACAACGAGTACGAGCGCCTGGAAACGCTGGACGGCAAGCCGCGCGAGGTGCTGCGCCAGAATGACGTGGTGCACAGCCTGATTCCGGAAGCCAAGCTCGTGGTGGTGGAGAAGCAGGAAGCCAAGGACCGCTTCCCGGCGCTGCTTGCCACCAACAAGAACGATGTGCTCGAGCTCTACGACATGCGCAGGATGCCCGCGGAGCGGGTGGCCGGCATGGATTGCGAGGTGTTCGCGCTGGAGCCGCACGATGCCGCTCGCTATGCGGTGCGCCTGTGGGCCGAAAAGAATTCCGGCTTGCTGATGCGTGCGCAGACCGTTGGCGATGGCGGCAAGGTGCTGGAGCAGGTGGCGTTCTCGCAAGTCCAGATCGGGGTGCCGTCTGAAAAGCAGCGCATCCTTGCTGCCATCAAGAGTGCCAGCAACTGGAACCACTACGAGGTGAATTACCAGCCGACCAACATTGCAGACGAAGGCTGGACGATCGCCGTGCCGCTGAAGGGTTTCCAGAAAATCCGCGAGGTGCGGCGGCCGCTGGGCGAGCTGCGGGCCTCGGCGCCCGGCAACAGCCGCGGCCAGGTCTTCGAAGTCCTGCAGGTGGTCTACAGTGACGGGCTGACCGGCCTGTCGGTGTTCATCGAGCCGGTTTCCGAGCAGCGCGTGCGCCGCGAAGGCGTGGCCGCGCTCGGCGCAACCCAGGTCGTGGTGCGCCGCATTGCCGATTACTGGATTACCGTCGTCGGCGAAGTGCCGGCGAGCACCGTACGCCAGTTTGCGACGGCCGTAGAGTACCGGCAGCCCAAGGCGGTACACTGAGCCTGACGCGGGTGCAGCCGGCGCCTCGGAATGCCCATTCCGGGTGCTGGCCCATGAATCCTGCGCATGGGGTCCCAGCCACGGGATCGTATCGGTTTTTTCTTCTTTCGCTGAATCCCGGGAGTTGTCGATGACTTTCAGATCTCCAGCCCTGGCGCGTGCCGTGGTCATGGCTGCCATGTTGGTGCTCGGCCCGACCGTGGCCGAAGTCAGCCACGCCCAGGCTGCCGCCAACAGCTACAACCTGCCTGATTTCACCGACCTGGTGGAAAAGGCCAGCCCCGCGGTGGTCAATATCCGCACCACCGAGCGCGTGCGCCAACGCGGCGGCGCCCCCGGTGACGATGAAATGGCCGAGTTCTTCCGGCGCTTCTTTGGCGTGCCCATGCCGGGCGCGCCGGCCCCGGGCACGCCGCCTCGCCGCGGGCAGCCGCAGCCGCCGCAGCAGGAAGAGCAGAGCCGCGGCGTAGGCTCGGGCTTCATCATCAGCGCCGATGGTTATGTGATGACCAACGCGCATGTGGTGGCGGACGCCGAGACCATTTACGTGACGCTGCCGGACAAGCGCGAGTTCAAGGCCAAGCTGATCGGCTCGGACAAGCGTACCGACGTGGCGCTGCTGAAGGTCGATGCCAACAACCTGCCGCGCCTGCCGCTGGGCGACTCGGAGAAAGTCCGCGCCGGCGAGTGGGTGCTGGCCATCGGCTCGCCGTTCGGGCTGGATAACAGCGTGACTGCCGGCATCGTTTCGGCCAAGGGGCGCGATACCGGCGACTATGTGCCGTTTATCCAGACCGACGTGGCGGTCAACCCCGGCAACTCGGGCGGCCCGCTGATTAACCTGCGCGGCGAAGTGATCGGCATCAACTCGCAGATCTACAGCCGCAGCGGCGGCTACATGGGCATTTCCTTCGCGATCCCGATCGACGAGGCGATGCGCGTGTCGGAGCAGCTCAAGACCGCTGGCCGCGTGACCCGCGGCCGGATCGCGGTGGCGATCGGCGACGTCACCAAGGAAGTGGCCGATTCGCTGGGACTGGGCCGTGCGCGCGGCGCACTGGTCGGCAGCGTCGAGCCGGGCGGCCCCGCCGAGAAGGCCGGCATCGAGGCCGGCGACATCATCCTGAAGTTCAACGGCCGCGATATCGAGCGCGCTTCGGACCTGCCGCGCATGGTCGGCGATACCAAGCCGGGCGCGCGCGTGCCGCTGCAGTTGTGGCGCAAGGGCGCGACCCGGGAGGTCACCATCACTGTCGCCGAGCTGGAGCCGGACGGCAAGGCGCGCGCCAGCCGCAGCGCGGCGCCCAAGGAAGACAGCGCGCAGACCAGCAAGCCGAACGCGCTGGGGCTGGTGGTCACCGACCTGCCCGACACGCGCCTGAAGGAGCTCAAGCTCAAGTCGGGCGTCGAGGTAGAGCTGGCCGACGGTCCTGCGCTGCGCGCCGGCATTCGTCCGGGCGACATCATCCTGCGCCTGGGCGACACCGACGTGACCAACGCGCGTCAGTTCAACGAGCTGGTGCGCGGGCTGGACAAGAGCCGGATCGCTGCGGTGTTCGTGCGGCGCGGCGACGCCACCCAGGTGTTGACGCTGCGCCCGGGTGCCACCGCCAACCGCTGATCGGCTACCCGTCGATGGCATGCCCGTTCTGACGATCTACGGCCGGGCATACTGCCATCTGTGCGACGACATGAAGGTCGCGCTGGAGTCGCTCCGGCGCGATTTTTCTTTCGTGCTGCATGAGGTGGATGTCGACAGCGACGCCGGCCTGGAAGACCGCTTCGGCGAACTGGTCCCGGTCTTGATGCCAGGGCCACCGGAGGCGCTCGACAGCGGTGCCGCGCAGCTTTGTCACTATTTCCTCGATGATGGCGCGGTGCGGGTGTGGCTTGCGGCACACGGCGGCGCCCGCGCCAGCCGCTGACTGCGCCTGGCACGCTTACAGCGTGGCCATTTCGCGACCCGGAAGCCTTTGAAAATCCGGTAAAATTGCGGATTGGCGCAAAAATTGCGCCCCTGACCTTTGCGGCACGCCCGCGCACGCCTGCCGGCGCGCGGCGCCGGGCCATTTTCGAACTGCGACGAACCGTTGTTGCCGCCCGGGCCCTATTGCCGGCGCTCCCCTGAACACTAGATGGACCATATCCGTAATTTCTCGATCATTGCCCACATCGACCATGGGAAGTCCACCCTGGCCGACCGGATCATTCAGCTCTGTGGAGGGCTGTCGGATCGGGAGATGGAAGCGCAGGTCCTCGACTCGATGGATATCGAGAAAGAGCGCGGCATCACCATCAAGGCCCAGACCGCCGCGCTGTCTTACAAGGCGCGTGACGGCAAGGTCTACAACCTGAACCTGATTGATACCCCGGGGCACGTCGACTTCAGCTATGAAGTCAGCCGCTCGCTGTCCGCCTGCGAAGGCGCGCTGCTGGTGGTCGACGCCTCGCAGGGCGTCGAGGCGCAGACCGTGGCCAACTGCTACACCGCGATCGAGCTGGGCGTGGAAGTGGTGCCCGTGCTGAACAAGATCGACCTGCCGCAGGCCGACCCCGAGAACGCGATCCAGGAGATCGAGGACGTCATCGGCATCGACGCGCAGGATGCCACGCCGTGCTCGGCCAAGACAGGCCAGGGCGTGCAGGACGTGATCGAAGCCCTGATCGCCAAGGTGCCGCCGCCCAAGGGCGATACTGACGCACCGCTGCAGGCGCTGATCATCGATTCCTGGTTCGACAACTATGTCGGCGTGGTAATGCTGGTGCGCGTGGTCAACGGCACGCTGCGCACCAAGGACAAGGTCCTGCTGATGGCCACCGGCGCGCAGCACCTGGTCGAGCAGGTGGGCGTGTTCACGCCCAAGTCGATCCAGCGCGATTCGCTGACTGCAGGCCAGGTGGGCTTTGTCATCGCCGGCATCAAGGAACTGAAGGCCGCCAAGGTGGGCGACACCATCACCACGGTGCAGCGCAAGGCCGAGGCGCCGCTGCCGGGTTTCAAGGAAGTCAAGCCGCAGGTGTTTGCCGGCCTGTATCCGGTTGAAGCCAACCAGTATGAAGCGCTGCGCGAGTCCCTGGAAAAGCTCCGGCTGAATGACGCCTCGCTGATGTTCGAGCCGGAAGTGTCGCAGGCACTGGGCTTCGGCTTCCGCTGCGGCTTCCTGGGCCTGCTGCACATGGAAATCGTGCAGGAACGCCTGGAGCGCGAGTTCGACATGGACCTGATCACGACCGCGCCGACGGTGGTGTACCAGGTCGAGATGCGCGACGGCACCATGATCACGGTTGAAAATCCGGCGAAGATGCCGGACCCGAGCAAGATCGAGGCGATCCTGGAACCGATCGTCACGGTCAACCTGTACATGCCGCAGGAATATGTCGGCTCGGTGATCACGCTGTGCACGCAGAAGCGCGGCACGCAGATCAACATGAGCTACCACGGCAAGCAGGTGCAGCTGACCTACGAAATCCCGATGGCGGAAATCGTGATGGACTTTTTCGACCGCCTGAAGTCGGTTTCGCGCGGCTATGCGTCGATGGACTACGAGTTCAAGGAATATCGCCCGTCGGATGTGGTCAAGGTCGATATCCTGATCAACAGCGACAAGGTCGATGCGCTGTCGGTGATCGTGCACCGCTCCAACTCGCAATACCGCGGCCGCGAAGTAGCAGCCAAGATGCGCGAGATCATTCCGCGCCAGATGTACGACGTGGCGATCCAGGCGGCGATCGGCTCGAATATCATCGCGCGCGAGAACGTCAAGGCGCTGCGCAAGAACGTGCTGGCCAAGTGCTACGGCGGCGATATCAGCCGCAAGAAGAAGCTGCTGGAAAAGCAGAAGGCCGGCAAGAAGCGCATGAAGCAGGTGGGTACGGTCGAGATCCCGCAGGAGGCCTTCCTGGCCATCCTGCAGGTGGACGACAAGTAAGGCACCGGCAGCACGATGCCACGCGCAGCGGTTCGCCGTGCGCGTAACAGAACAGGCTGTACCAGGATTTCCAAGAACCAGAAGCCGTCATGAATTTTGCACTGATCCTTTTTGTGCTGGTGGTGATTACGGGTGTTGCGTGGGTCGCGGACAAGCTCGTGTTCGAGCGGCAGCGCCGCGCCTCGGCGCGGCTGGCGCTGGCCGAATTCGATTCCCGCCAGGCGGCGCTGCAAGGCGGCTTTGGCGCGACCGATGCCGACGCCACGCGCAAGCGCCTGGCCGAAGAAAAGCTGCGCCAGCCGTGGTGGCTGGAATACTCGGCCAGCTTCTTCCCGGTGATCCTGGCGGTGTTCGTGCTGCGCTCGTTCGTGGTCGAGCCGTTCAAGATCCCGTCGGGCTCGATGATCCCGACGCTGCTGATCGGCGACTTCATCCTGGTCAACAAGTATGAATACGGCATCCGCCTGCCGGTGGTGAACAAGAAAATCATGGACATGCGCGAGCCCCAGCGCGGCGACGTGATGGTGTTCCGCTACCCGAAGGACCAGTCGCTCGATTACATCAAGCGCGTCATCGGCGTGCCGGGCGACACGGTGCAGTATTTCAACAAGCGGCTGACCATCAATGGCAAGCCGGCCGAATACACGGTGCTGCCGGATTTCCTGGACGAAGAGCGCCTGGCGTATTCCAAGCATTTCCGCGAAAAACTGCCCGGCAGCGTCGACCATGGCATCCTTAACGATGCCGACCGGCCGGCGTTCGTGGCGGGCGCCGACCCGGATTTCCCTTACCGGGAAAACTGCACTTACAATCAGCAGGGTGTGACGTGCAAGGTACCTGCAGGTCGCTATTTCGTGATGGGCGACAACCGGGACAACAGCCTCGACTCCCGCTACTGGGGATTCGTGCCGGACGAGAATATCGTCGGCAAGGCTTTTGTCATCTGGATGAACCTGGGCAATTTCGGACGCGTGGGCTCCTTTAAATAAGCCAATCCGCGCGGCGCAAGAACACTCAACACAACAGAGGGCAAGCGCAAATGGGTCAGACCGGGAAGGTTAAGGGGAAAGAACAAGGCCGGAAGTACGGGCAGGCCGGGCCACGGCGCCGCGGGCAGGGCGGTTTTTCCGTCTGGACGCTGCTGGTGGTCGTGGTCTTCGTGATTGGCGTGGCCTTGCCGGCCGTACGCTCGATCCCGAGCCTGGTGGAGTATTTTTCAGTCAAGCGCGCCGCCAGCTTCGCGAAGCAGCGCGCAGTCAACAAACGTGAAGTCGTCGAGTATTTCGACAAACAGGCAGCCATCGACCGGATTGCCGCAGTCAAGGGCGAAGACCTGCTGGTCCGCGAGGACGATAACGGCAACATCCGCTCGGTCGATTTTTCGTACCGGACCGAAGTGCCCGTCTACGGACCCCTGAGTCTTCTGATCACCTATTCGGGAACGCAGCACTGATATGAACCTCGACGCCTTGCAGCAACGACTCGGCTACCGATTCAGCAAGCCAGAATTGCTGCAGCAGGCGCTGACGCACCGCAGCCACAGCGCCCAGCACAACGAACGCCTCGAGTTTCTGGGCGATTCGGTGCTCAACTGCGCGGTGGCGGACATGCTCTATGGCATGTTCGGCAAGCTCGACGAAGGCGACCTGTCGCGCGTGCGGGCCAACCTGGTCAAGCAGCAGGCCCTGTATGAGATCGCCCAGATGCTGCAGCTGTCCGAGACGCTGCGCCTGGGCGAGGGCGAGTTGAAGAGCGGCGGTTTCCGCCGTCCGTCGATTCTCGCCGACGCGCTCGAAGCCATTGTTGGCGCGGTCTTCCTCGATACCGGCTTCGAGGCCGCGCGCGCGCTGATCCGCAAGCTCTATATCCCGATCCTGGAGCAGGTGGACCCGCGTACGCTCGGCAAGGACGCCAAGACCCTGCTGCAGGAATACCTGCAGGGCCACAAGATCGCGCTGCCGCAATATAACGTAATCGCCACCCACGGGGCCGCGCACAGCCAGCAGTTTGAAGTCGAGTGCACGGTGCCTAAACTGGAAGTCCGGGTGTTCGGCACCGGTGCCTCGCGGCGCGCCGCCGAGCAGGCCGCCGCCAAGCTGGCGCTGGACGAAGTCCAGAAGCTGGTACCGCAGCTGCTCAAGCGCAGCCGCGCCGAGCGCACCGGCAAGACCCGCAAGCAACCCCAGCCGCAGGACCCGCAGCTGTCTCTCAGGTTGAAGGAATGACCGAATCTAACCATCCGCAGCAAGACGCGGCGGATACCCCGGCCGCGGCGTTCCGCTGCGGCACCGTGGCCATCGTCGGCCGCCCCAACGTGGGCAAGTCCACGCTGATGAACGCGCTGGTCGGCCAGAAGATCAGCATCACCTCGCGCAAGGCGCAGACCACGCGGCACCGCATCGTCGGCATCCAGACCACGGATGACGCGCAGTATGTGTTCGTCGATACGCCCGGATTCCAGACCCGCCACGCCAGCGCGCTGAACCGTTCGCTGAACCGCGCGGTCACGTCGACGCTGTCGTCGGTGGACCTGATCCTGTTCGTGGTCGAGGCCGGCTATTACGGCGCCGACGACGAGAAGGTGCTGTCGCTGCTGCCGAAGAACACGCCGGTGCTGCTGGTGACCAACAAGCTCGACCGCATCGGCGAGAACCGCTCGGAAGTGATGATGCCCTTCCTGGAAAAGATGGGGCAGCTGTTCCCGTTCCGCGAAGTGGTGCCGATGTCGGCCAAGACCCGCGACCATATCGCGCGGCTGTTCGACATCATCCGGCCCTACCTGCCGGAAGGCGAGCCGATGTATGACGCCGATGCGATGACCGATCGCAGCGAGCGCTTCCTCGCCTCGGAAATCATCCGCGAGAAGGTGTTCCGCTGGACCGGCGACGAGCTGCCGTACACCAGCACCGTGGTCATCGACAAGTTCGAGACCGAGGGCCGGCTGCGACGCGTCTTTGCCACGATCCTGGTCGAGCGCGACGCGCACAAGGCCATGATCATCGGCAACAAGGGCAGCAAGCTCAAGCAGATCTCCACCGAGGCGCGCCTCGACATGGAGAAGTTGTTCGACGGCAAGGTCTACCTTGAAATGTGGATCAAGGTGAAGAGCGGCTGGGCCGACAACGAAGCCGGACTGCGGGCCTACGGCTACGAGTGAGCGCACTGCGAGCGAAAGGCGAGCGACCCTTGAGCAAGACGGCTGACATCGCGCGCGCGCCGGCGCCCCGCGCCCGCCGCGCCGACCCGGTGGTGGACGAGGCGGCCGAACTGCTCGACAGCAAGGCGCTGCCCGGCATGGCTGGTGTTGGCGATGTGGCGGCGGCACGCGCCATGATGGACCGCGCCATGCGCATCGTGCCGGCACGGCCCGAATCGCGCGTCGCCGACCAGCCGGGCTTTGTGCTGCATGCCTGGCCGTATCGCGAGACCAGCCTGATCCTCGATGTCTTCACGCGCGACCATGGCCGCATCTCGATGGTGGCCAAGGGCGCCAAGCGCCCGCATTCGGCGTTGCGCGCGGTGCTGCAGCATTTCCATCCGGTGTCGGTGTCGTGGAGCGGCCGCGGCGAGGTAAAGACGCTGACCAAGGCCGAATGGGTCGGCGGCATGCCGCCGCTGGCTGGCGATGCGCTGCTGTCCGCGTTCTATCTCAACGAACTGGTGATGCGCTTCTGCCCGCGCGAAGATGCGTACCCCGTGCTGTTCCGCCATTACCTGGCCACGCTCACGCGGCTGGCGCACGGCGAGCCCGCCGGGCTGGTGCTGCGCAGCTTCGAGCGTGTGCTGCTGCAGGACACCGGCTTCGCCGTGGCCTTCGACCAGTGCCTGAGCACCGGCGAGCGCGTGCAGCCGGGGCTCGACTATGTCTACCAGCCCGAGCGCGGCGTGCGCCGCGCCCAGCCGAGCGACCCTTCGTCCTGGCCGGTGGTGTCGGGCCAGACGCTGCTCGACATGGCGCAGGACGATTACAGCCGCGCGCAGACCGCGGCGCAAAGCCGGGCGCTGATGCGCTTCCTGCTGCATTATTATCTGCAAGGCGAACCGCTGAAAACGCGCCAGATACTGATCGACCTGCAGTATCTGTGACCGAATCATTCCAATCCGAATCTCTCCTGCTCGCATGATCTTCCACGCAAATCCGGGCGTCATCGACCTTGGCGTCAATATCGACCACGTCGCCACGCTGCGCAACGCGCGCGGCACCGTGTATCCCGACCCCATCCAGGCTGCGCTGCAGGCTGAGGAAGCCGGCGCGGACCTGATCACGCTGCACCTGCGCGAAGACCGTCGCCATATCCGCGACGCCGACGTGCGCGCGCTGCGCCCACAACTGGCCACGCGCATGAACCTCGAATGCGCGATCACGCAGGAGATGCTCGATATCGCCTGCGAGATCCGCCCGCAGGACGTGTGCCTGGTGCCCGAGCGCCGCGAAGAAGTGACCACCGAAGGCGGCCTCGACGTGGCCGGGCGCTTCGAGCAGGTCAAGGCCGCCTGCGCGCAGCTGGCCGGCGCCGGCATCCGTGTGTCGCTGTTCATCGATGCCGATCCCGACCAGATCGCCGCCGCGGCCGCGTGTGGCGCGCCGGTGATCGAGCTGCATACCGGCTCTTATGCCGATGCGCATGCGCCCGACCAGCAGGCGGCGGAATTCCGCCGCATCGCCGAGGGTGTCGACGCAGGCCTGAAGCATGGGCTGGTGGTCAACGCCGGACACGGCCTGCACTACACCAATGTCCAGCCCATCGCGGCGCTGCCCGGCATCAAGGAGCTGAACATCGGCCATGCCATCGTCGCGCATGCGGTGTTCGCCGGCTGGCAGAACGCGGTGCGCGAGATGAAGGCCATCATGGTGGCCGCGCGTCTCGGCACGCGTTATCCCGTAGCAGGCACGCCGGCGTGATCTACGGCGTCGGCACCGACATCATCCAGATCGCCCGCGTGCAGGGCGTGATGGAACGCACCCACGGCCGCTTCGCGGAGAAGGTGCTCGGACCCAACGAGCTGGCCAAGTACCACGCGCGCAAGGCGCGTTCCGAGAAGCGCGGGCTCGCCTTCCTGTCCACGCGTTTTGCCGCCAAGGAAGCCTTTTCCAAGGCCATCGGCCTGGGCATGCGCTGGCCGATGACGTGGCGCGCGATGGAACTGATGAACCTCCCTTCGGGCGAGCCTGCGCCGGTATGCCACGGCGAACTGGCGGCATGGCTTGCGGAACGCGGTCTCACCGTGCGGGTCAGTGTCAGTGACGAACATGACTATGCGGTCGCCTTCGCCATTGCCGAGCGCACCGGCGGGGCGGCTCCTCAAACCAAAGCCTTGTGAATCCAACCACTTCCATGTCCAAGAAGAACTCCGGCAAGCGGCCGGGCCCGGTGGTCCTCGACGTCGTCGGCAAGCAGCTCGATACCGACGATGCGCGCCGCATCGCGCATCCGCTGACCGGCGGCGTGATCCTATTCGCGCGCAATTTCGAATCGCGCGCGCAGCTGCAGGCGCTGACGCGCGCGATCCGCGCGGTGCGCGACGACGTGCTGATCTGCATCGACCATGAAGGCGGCCGTGTGCAGCGTTGCAAGACCGACGGCTTTACCCACCTGCCGGCGATGCATCGGCTGGGCGAGCTGTGGGACCGCGATGTGCTGGCGGCCACGCGCGCCGCGGTGGCATGCGGCTATGTGCTGGCGGCCGAGCTGCGCGCCTGCGACATCGATTTCAGCTTCACGCCGGTGCTGGACCTCGACTACGGGCGCAGTGCCGTGATCGGCGACCGCGCCTTTCATGCCGACCCGCGCGTGGTGACGATGCTGTCCGGCCACCTCAACCACGGCCTGCTGCTGGCCGGCATGAGCAACTGCGGCAAGCACTTTCCCGGCCACGGCTATGTCGAAGCCGACTCGCACGTGGCGATCCCGGTCGACGAACGTACGCTGGACGAGATCCTCGAACAGGACGCGCGTCCGTATGAATGGCTGGGCCTGGGCCTGTCGTCGGTGATGCCGGCGCACGTGATCTATCCCAAGGTCGACCCGAATCCGGCCGGCTTCTCGCGCTACTGGCTGCAGGACGTGCTGCGCGCGCAACTGGGCTTCGAAGGCGTGATTTTCAGTGACGACCTCAGCATGGAGGGCGCCAGCGTGGCCGGCAACGTGACCGAGGCCGCGCGCGCCGCGCTGGCGGCAGGCTGCGACATGGTGCTGATCTGCAACCACCCGGATCGCGCCGACCAGTTGCTGACCGAACTCGACACAGGCATCGACAAGGCCTCGCAGCGCCGCGTCCGCAAGCTGTTCCCGCGCCGCAAGCCGATGGACTGGAACAAGCTGCAGGGCGAAGGCGAATACCGCGCTGCGCTGCGCACGCTGCGCGAGTACGAGCTGATCGCCTGATCCGCGGGCGTACAAAAACAGAAAAGGCAGCCGAGGCTGCCTTTTTCCTTGCCGGTCCCGCTGTGGGAGCCGGGACCTTGCGCGCGCCTTAGTTGGCGCGGCTGCGGTATTCGCCGGTACGGGTGTCGATTTCGATCTTGTCGCCGATGTTGCAGAACAGCGGGACTTGCAGTTCGAAACCGGTGTTGATCTTGGCGCCCTTGAGCACCTTGCCCGACGAGGTGTCGCCCTTGACGGCCGGCTCGGTGTAGACGATTTCGCGGACCAGCGTGGTCGGCATTTCGACCGAGATGGCCTTGTCGTTGTAGAACACGACTTCGACGTTCATGCCGTCTTCGAGGTAGTTCAGCGAGTCACCCATGCTGTCCTGCTCGACTTCGTACTGGTTGTAGTCGGCGTCCATGAACACGTACATCGGGTCGGCGAAGTACGAGTAGGTGCACTCGCGGCGCTCCAGCACCACGACTTCGAACTTGTCGTCGGCCTTGAACACCGACTCGCCCGGGGCGTCGGTCAGCAGGTTCTTGTACTTCATCTTGACCACGGCTGCGTTGCGGCCCGACTTGTTGTACTCGGCCTTCTGCACGACCATCGGATCGCCGCCGATCATGAACACGTTACCGACGCGGAGTTCCTGTGCGATTTTCATCTGAACTGTTTTCCTGAATAAGAAAGTAGGAATCTGGAATGGCGAAGGCGCGCTGCCGGCATTACCGCTGCGGTCGGGCAAATGCTCCACCGAAAGCCGCCGAAGCCGGTATCCACGCGCTCGCGACCCCGTGCTCAGCTTGCATTCAGGTCTTCAGCCCCCGCGTTCGACGCATGGGAGAGGACCCGGTTCTCCGGCCCGGTCGCCATTTGAATCAACCGGTTATTTTACCTGATTTTCGCAAAACGCCACCAGGTTGGCGGCAAGATCTCCGGGATGCTGCAAGCGCCGCTCCCAGCGCGGCGCGGTTGCGGCAAGTGCCTCCAGATGCGCTCGCAGGCGTGGCCAGTCGACGGGAACGCCATAGCCGTTCCACGCGTGCCAGAAATCGGTTAATGCAGCGGCGGCGTCGGGTGCCACCCCGCTTTGGCGGAACAGGTCGAGCCAGGCATCGAGCTTGACCTCGTGTGCCGCATCGTCCTGCGGGTAGATATGCCAGACCAGTGGCCGCGCTGCCCACTGCGCGCGGACGAAAGAGTCCTCGCCCCGCACGAAGTTCAGGTCGCAGGCCCACAGCAGTTCGTCGAAGTGCTCCTGGCGTACGAATGGGATCAGCTGCACGCACAGCCTGCCACGTTCCACCGGGTCGCCGATCCGCAGCGGCGCGCCCAGCCATTCGGCGACCTGGTCCGCAGCCAGGCCGGCGGGCACCAGGCAATGGACCGTCTCGGCGCCTTCGCGCCATTGCTCCAGCAGCGCGGGCAGGGCCGGGTTGCGGTAGGCAAACAGGCTCACCCGCAGCGCGTCGGGCCGGGGCGTCACGCTCAGCCGATGCCACAAGGCAGCCTGGGCGGCTGTTCCGCCAAGGAAGGCGGCGCGCTGAGCGCCCAGCATCGATTCCCGCAACAGGCCGCCGGTGCCGGGCTCGAAGCCGGGGAAGAAGAAGTGCTTTACCAGCGGCAGCCGCGGATGGGGCGAGGGCATCGCATGATGCTCCCGCACCCACTGTTCGGCGCTCATGTATTCCAGGTTGATCCAGGCGGGCTTGGGGTCGCGCGCGGCCATGCGGGCCAGGAAGGCTTGCGGCACTTCGCAGGCGAAGGCTTCGATGACGGCATCGTGTGGCGCCACCCCGGCGGTGTCATCCACGTCGCTATCATCACCCGGGCCTGCCGGCCGCCACGGACGAATTTCCACGCCCGCCAGGCGCTGCACGGTGGCGCCGGTATCGAGTTCAGGCGCCAGCCGCGCGAAGCTCGCCAGGTCATCGACCCATAGCCGCACTGCGTGCCCGTGCTCCTGCGCGAGCTGGCGGGCCAGCCGCCAGCAGACGCCGATGTCGCCGAAATTGTCGATCACGGTGCAGAAGATGTCCCAGGAGCGGATAGGCATGGCGGGTAAAGGCGCGCGCGGGACGCGCGCTGAATTGCTCTAAACTTGCGATTTTAGAGGCCGCGTCACTTTGTTGCGCGCGAGCCGTGTAGCGGTCACCGTCCCCCAATGTCCGACCAGCAATCCGATTCACCGAAACCCGAGGCCGATGTGGCGGCCGAAACGCCGGCCGACGTTCCGGCTGACGTGCAGCCCGAGATCGCCGCCGAAGCTCCGGGCGCTCCGGGCGAATTGCCGCCGGAGCCCTTCGACCCCAAGCCGGTCATCTCGCGCCTGCCGGGCCTGCCCGGCGTGTACCGCTATTTCGATGCCGCCGGCAATGTGCTGTATGTCGGCAAGGCGCGCGACCTGAAGAAGCGGGTCTCGAGCTATTTCACCAAGACCCAGCTGTCGCCGCGCATCGCGATGATGGTCGCGCGCATCGCCCGTATCGAGACCACGGTGGTGCGCACCGAGGCCGAGGCGTTGCTGCTCGAGAACAACCTGATCAAGGCGCTGGCGCCGCGCTACAACATCCTGTTCCGCGACGACAAGTCGTACCCGTTCCTGAAGCTGACCGGGCACCGCTTCCCGCGCATGGCGTACTACCGCGGCGCCACCGACCGCAAGCACCAGTACTTCGGCCCGTTCCCGAGCGCCTATGCGGTGCGCGAGAGCATGCAGATCCTGCAGAAGGTGTTCCAGCTGCGCACTTGCGAGGACACCGTCTTCAACAACCGCACCCGGCCTTGCCTGCTGCACCAGATCCATCGCTGCACGGGCCCGTGCGTCAACGCCATCAGCGAAGAGGACTACGCGCGTGACGTGGCCAACGCGGCGCGCTTCCTGCAGGGCCGCCAGACCGAAGTGCTGGAAGGCCTGCAGGGCAAGATGGAGCAGCATGCCGAACGGCTCGAGTTCGAGCAGGCCGCCGCGGTGCGGGACCAGATCGCGGCGCTGTCGACCGTGCTCAAGCGCCAGGCGGTGGAGGAAGTGGGCGGGCAGGCGCGCGATATCGACGTGCTGGCCGTGGCGGTGGAAGGCGGGCGCGCCTGCGTCAACCTGGCCATGGTGCGCGGCGGGCGGCATCTCGGCGACAAGGCCTATTTCCCGGCCCATGCCGACGAGGCCGCGATGATCGTCGAGGATGCCGACCAGCGCGACACGCTGGACGAAGCCGGCGCCGCCGAGGCTGCACTACCGCTCACCGTCGAGCGCATCGCCGCCCGGGTGTTGTCCGCCTTCATGGTGCAGCACTACCTGGAGCAATCCGCACCCCCCATCATCGTCGTCAGCCATATGCCGGACGACGGCGCGGTGTTGGAGGCGCTGTCGCTGCACGCCGGCCGCAAGGTGACGCTGGTGCGCCAGCCGCAGGGCCAGCGCAAGGTGTGGCTGGAGATGGCGCAGCAGGGCGCGGCGCTGGCGCTGTCGCGCCGGCTGGCCGAGCAGGGCAGCCAGGAGGGGCGTACGCGCGCGCTGGCGGAAACCATCGGCCTGGACCTGGAAGACCTGGCGCTGCTGCGGGTGGAGTGCTTCGATATCAGCCATACCGCCGGCGAGGCGACGCAGGCGTCGTGCGTGGTGTACCACCACCATGACATGCAGAACAGCGAATACCGCCGATACAACATCCAGGACATCATCCCCGGCGACGACTATGCCGCCATGCGCCAGGTGCTTACGCGCCGCTACCAGAAGCTGGTCGAGCAGATGCAGGAAGACGGCGGCGGGCAGGCCGGCGGTGAGTCCGCCGCGCTGCTGCCGCAGATCGTGCTGATCGACGGCGGCAAGGGCCAGGTCGAGGTGGCGCGCCAGGTATTCGAGGAGCTGGGGCTGGATATCGGCTTGCTGGTCGGCGTGGCCAAGGGCGAAGGGCGCAAGGTCGGCCTGGAGACGCTGGTGTTCGCCGACGGCCGGCCGTCGCTGGAGCTGGGGCAGGGCAGCGCGGCGCTGATGCTGGTGGCGCAGATCCGCGACGAGGCCCACCGCTTCGCCATCACCGGCATGCGCGCGCGCCGGGCCAAGGCGCGCACGACCTCGCGGCTGGAAGAGATCGAAGGCGTGGGCGCACGCCGGCGGCAGAAGCTGCTGACCCGTTTCGGCGGCCTGCGCGGCGTGATGGCCGCCAGTATCGACGAGCTGGCCAGCGTCGAGGGCATCTCGCGCGGGCTGGCCGAGGAGATCTACCGGCAGCTGCATTGACCCGCGGCGTTGCCGGCGCGGGCAGGAAAATGACCAATGATGGTCGATTGGTCCCGAAATCGGCGACAATCGCGGGATTGGTCACGTTCCCCCGCCGCCCGAGTTCCATGCCTTTCAATATTCCGATCCTGCTGACCTGGCTTCGTGTCGCCATGATTCCCCTGGTGGTGGGCGTGTTCTACCTGCCCGACGCATGGCTTCCCATGCACACCAAGAACCTGACGGCGGCGGCGTTCTTTATCATCGCCGCGGTGACGGACTGGCTCGACGGCTTCCTGGCGCGGCGCTGGAACCAGACCTCGTCGTTCGGCGCATTCCTGGACCCGGTCGCCGACAAGCTGATGGTGACGGCTGCGCTGCTGTCGCTGCTGGCGCTGGATCGGGTCACCGACCTGATCGCGCTGGTCATCATCGGCCGCGAGATCACGATCTCGGCGCTGCGCGAGTGGATGGCGCAGATCGGCGCGTCCAAGAGCGTGGCAGTGAACTTTCTCGGCAAGCTGAAGACCACAGTGCAGATGATCGCGATCCCGCTGCTGCTGTTCAGCGGTCAGCTGTTCGGCTTCGACGCCTATGTGCTGGGCACGTGGATGATCTACCTGGCCGCGGTGCTGACGCTGTGGTCGATGATCTATTACATGAAGCTAGCCTGGCCGCAGATCCGGGAGCGCAGCAGTGTCGTGGCGGGTGCCGGCGCCCGGAAGTGAAAAGAAATTCCAAAAAGGTGTTGACGCAGAGAAGAGCTTTTTGCATAATCTCATTCTCGTTGCTGACGACGCAAACGAAAGCAGCGAGATAAGGCAGGTTTGGCGCAAGATGTTGTGTGATAGCGCAAAATTGCGAAATAAAATGCCTTAAAAGTTTTTGAAGCAGTACCCTGCGGGAGTAGCTCAGTTGGTAGAGCGCAACCTTGCCAAGGTTGAGGTCGCGAGTTCGAGACTCGTCTCCCGCTCCAGGTTATCGAAGGGTTCGGCAACGTGCATGGCACTGGCCGGGCCGGCAGCAAAAAGTTGTACGCGGGAGTAGCTCAGTTGGTAGAGCGCAACCTTGCCAAGGTTGAGGTCGCGAGTTCGAGACTCGTCTCCCGCTCCAATCCCCAAAGGGAAGCAACGCTTCCCTTTTTGTTTGGGTTGAATTGCCGTGGCAGGCCGGCCGGCAGCATCGGCTGAATGCGGCTACAATCCAGCATCACGTCACCTGGCGGGGTGGCAGAGTGGTTATGCAGCGGCCTGCAAAGCCGTGTACGCCGGTTCGATTCCGACCTCCGCCTCCAGTTGCAAAGCAAAAACGGCGCCCAAGGGCGCCGTTTTTGCTTTGCGCATGTTTAGCGCTCGTTCGCCCAGCCTCGCGCAGCCGCCCCGCGCCGCGAATTGCCTCGCATTTCTGCGCTTTGAGCGCGCGGCGGGCATGTTACATTACTCCTGTCGTACGCTTTTCCGGGTGCGCCGCGCGATGGATCGCGGCGCAGCATGTCATACGCCATTCCCGATCCGTGATGCGCCTCCAGCGTGTCCGGGGCCGCTGCGGCACTTCCCGTTCTTTCCCTGCTTGTCCCGTTACGAGGCTGCCATCGTGCCGCGCCGACCGCTGGTGCGCGCCGCATGGTGGGTCATGGCATCGTGGCGCGCGGGGAGGGCGGGTGGAATCCAGCCATCGCCGTCCAGCCCCTGACACGAGGAACCCCGCGCGCATGCATCACGCCACCCCGCTCATCAGCACCATCGTCGGTGGTATCGTCCTGGCCTTCGTCCTTGGCGCTATCGCCAGCAAGCTGCGGCTGCCGCCGCTGATCGGCTACCTGTGCGCGGGGATCGTGGTGGGACCGCATACGCCGGGCTACACGGCCGACCAGGCGCTCGCGCCGGAGCTTGCCGAACTCGGCGTGATTCTGCTGATGTTCGGCGTCGGGCTGCATTTCTCGATCAAGGACCTGATGGCGGTGAAGCGCATCGCGATCCCCGGGGCGGTCGTGCAGATCGGTATCGCGACCTTCCTCGGCATGCTGGTGGCGTGGGGTTTCGGCTGGTCGTGGGGGCAGGGGCTGGTGTACGGCCTGGCGCTGTCGGTGGCCAGTACCGTGGTCCTGCTCAAGGCGCTGCAGGAGCGCGACCTGGTGGAATCGCCCCAGGGGCGGATCGCAGTAGGCTGGCTGATCGTTGAAGACCTGGCCATGGTGCTCGCGCTGGTGCTGCTGCCAGCGATGGCGGGTCTGCTTGCCGGCGCCGCGGACGCCGGCGCCGAAGGCAGTCCGGGCACCGGCGACGTCCTGCTGGCGGTGCTCTCGACGCTGGGCAAGGTCGCCGCCTTTGTCGCGGTCATGCTGGTGATCGGGCGCCGCTTTATTCCGTGGATGCTCGAGCGCATCGTCTGGACCGGCAATCGCGAGATGTTCCGCCTGGGCGTGCTGGCGACCGCGCTGGGCGTTGCCTATGGCGCGTATTCACTATTTGGCGTGTCCTTCGCACTGGGGGCCTTCTTTGCCGGCATGGTGCTGGCCGAATCTGAATTCAGCCATCGCGCGGCCGAAGAATCGTTGCCGCTGCGCGATGCCTTTTCGGTGCTGTTCTTCGTCTCGGTCGGCATGCTGTTCGATCCCATGGTGCTGGTCAACGACCCATGGGGCGTGCTGTCGACGCTGTTTATCATCGTGGTCGGCAAATCGCTGGCGGCGATGGGCATCGTCCGGGTGTTCGGGCACTCCGGGCAGACCGGCATGACGATTGCCGTCAGCCTGGCGCAGATCGGCGAGTTCTCCTTCATCCTGGCGAGCCTGGGCGTCTACCTGAACATCCTGCCCGAGCGCGGCCAGGCATTGATCCTGGCGGGTGCGCTGCTGTCGATCATGCTCAATCCGGTGCTGTTCCACCTGCTCGACCTGTACACCGCGCGCAGCAAGCGCAGCGAGCCGCAGGCGGCATAGCTGTCCGCGCTCAGGCGGCCCGCAGGAGGCGTCACGCGCCGATACGCGGCGCCATGGTGCGCAGGTATTCGGTGAAGGCCAGCAGGCCTTGCGTCGGGAACTTGTCCTGGTGCACGACCAGTTGCAGCGGCCGCACGATGCGCGGCAAGCCTTCGCGGATCGCCACCAGCGTGCCTTGCGCGAGTTCGTCGCGCACCACGTACAACGACAGGCAACTGACGCCGAAGCCGCTCATCACCGCGCGCTTGATTGCTTCGGCGTTGCCCAGTTCCAGCGCGAAGCGCAGTTCGCCCAGCAACGGCACCAGGCGTTCCTCGATCACCTCGCGCGTGCCCGAGCCCGGTTCGCGCACGATCCATTCGGCGTCGCGCAGTGCCACCAGGTCGTTCGGCGTGAGCGCCAGCGGATGCGACGGGCCAACCACCACCACCATCTCGTCATCGCACCAGTGCATGCTGCGCAGGTCGCGCTCGTGGCTGGCGCCTTCCACCAGGCCGATGTCGGCTTCGAACTGCAGCAGCGACTGCAGCACTTCGCGGGTGTTGCCGATGCGCAGGTCCAGCGTGCAGGGCCCGCTGCGCGAATGACGGAATCCCGCCAGCAGCGGCGGCAGGATATAGCTGCCGATGGTATTGCTGGCCGCGATGCGCAACTGCACCCCGGTCTGTGTGGCAAAGCGCTCCAGCTCATGCGCCTGGTCCAGCAGCGCCAGCGCGCGCGGGAAGAACTGGCGGCCGGTCTCGTTGATGCTGAGCCGGCGTGCGATGCGATCGAACAGCGGGCTGTCCAGCGCACGTTCGAGCTCTGCCAGTGAAGCGCTGACCGCTGACTGCGACATCGCCAGCGCCTGCGCGGCTGCCATGGTGCTGCCGTGCTGGGCCACGGCGACGAAGACGGACAGCTGGCGCAGCGTGAGGCGCAGGGGGCGTTGCTCGGGGCGGGGCTCTGGACGGGATTCCATATCGAAAGAATAGATAACGCATAACGATATTACCCGTTTTACGGGTTAGGGGCGGGCCAGTACGCTGGAGTCACTACATAACAAGTGAACTGCCATGTCTTCCGCCACTTCCAGCAGCGCCCCCCGCACCGCAGTCGCCACGCCGGCAGCGGCTTCCCCGCCCTGGTCACAGCGCCTGCTGACGCTGGTGCCGCTGGGCGGCATTGCCTGGCTGGCACTGGCGCTGGCCGAGCATCCGGCGATTGCCCGCTACGGCCTGAGCGCGCTAACGCTCGCCATGTGCGCCGGCATGGTCGCCGCCAATACGCTGCCGAAGCACTGGCTGGCGCCGCTGGCACCCGGGATGCAGGTGGCGCGCCATTACCTGCTGCGGCTTGGCGTGGCACTGTACGGCCTGCGGCTGACATTCGCGTCCATCGTCGCGCTGGGCCTGCCGGGTATCGTGGTGCCGCTGACGATGCTGGTCGCCACGCTGCTGTTCGGCACCTGGGTCGGCACGACCTTCTTCGGCCTGAGCCGCCGCGAAGCGATCCTGGTCAGTTCCGGCAGCGCCATCTGCGGCGCGGCCGCGGCCATCGCGGTGTCGTCGGTGGTACGCACCGACGATCGCCAGACCGCGGTGGCGGTCGCCACGGTGGTGCTGTTCGGCACCGTCGGCATGCTGCTCTATCCGTATCTGTTCGAACTGGCCAACGGCCATTGGCACTGGTCGGTCAGCGAGCGCATGTTCGGCATCTTCACCGGCGCGACGTTGCATGAAGTGGCGCAGGTGATCGCCGCGGGCAAAATGATCAGCGAGCCGACCGCCGATGCCGCGGTGGTGGCCAAGATGGTGCGCGTGCTGGCGCTGGGGCCGCTGCTGCTGGTGATGGCGCTGTGGCCGCAAGGCAAGGCCGAGGCAGGCCAGGCACCTGCCGGCAAGGGCCGCTTCTCCGGGATCCTGAACTCGGTGCCGTGGTTTGCGGTGGGTTTTGTCGCGGTAATGGCACTCAACTCGGCCGGCACGGTGCCCGCTGCCTGGAAGGCCCCGTTGATCGCGCTGGATAACTGGCTGCTGGCGTGTGCGATGCTGGCCATCGGCCTGCATACCCGCATCGGCGACCTGGTGCGCGCCGGACGCAAGCCGCTGGCACTGGCCGGGGTGCTGTTTGTGTTCCTGATGGGGGTCGGTGCGCTGATGTGCTACGTAATGGCCTAAATGATGGCGTAAAGCACGACCCAGCGCGAAGGATCTGAAGAGGGGGCGAGAGCCTCCTCTTTTGTATTTGGCGCAAGGTTGCCGCTGCGGTGGCCCTGGTGCGGCCGACGGGACTCGAACCCGTACGCCTGGAAAGGCGGCAGATTTTAAGTCTGCTGAGTCTACCAATTTCTCCACGGCCGCACGGCAAGCCCGGTATTGTGGTGGCTTCGCAATCCGGATGCAAGCGCGCCGCAGGCTTTAATTTGCTTGGCCAAGCAGATGGCGTCGCGGAAGGAAAAAGTGACGCACTGTTACGGCTAGTAACAATGTCGTGCCTTCGGTTGCACCTGGAAAATTCAGGCCCTCTACAATACCGAGTAAGAGAAATCTCAAATTCTGAGAGGCGGATATGAAACGTTGGTGGCTCGCAGCATTCGGTGTCGCAGCCGGGCTGGCATCCGGGGCCGCGATGGCCCATGTGAGCGTCGGCGTCGCGATTGGCGTGCCGGGCGTCGTGGTTGGCGCGCCGGCCTACTATCCGCCCGCTCCGGCCTACTATGCGCCGCCGGTGGTGGTGGCCCCGGCACCGGTCTACTACGGCCCGCCGGCCGTGGTGGTGCGTCCGCGCCCGGTCTACTACGGCCCGCGCTACTATGGCCCGCCGCGCTACTATGGTGGCCATCACCACGGTTACTATGGTCCGCCGGGCTACCGCGGTCATGGCCGCTGGCGTCACGACTGACCGGCCGGCGCCGAAACGCTGTGGAATACAGGGCCCTGCGGGGCCCTTTCCTTTTGGCTTGCATATCGCGACACGAGCCGCAGGCGCCGGTTCCCTGGATGATTCCCTAGTTTGACGCCCATCAAATTATTTGAACGGACTGCTCAAAGCGTCACGTCTATCGTCTTAAGGGTTTTCCCTAAACTGGAGGCATGACATCGCGATGACGGCGCCTCTTTTTGTTTCAGGAGTCGTCCGCCGCGGTGCCTTACCGACCAGAATTGCAAGGGGAATCTCATGAAGCTCAAACAATCAATTGCCGCCGCCTCCGTGCTGGCCGCGCTGTGCGCAGTGTCCACCGCCTCGTTCGCCGCGACCGGCAAGCCTGACCCGTACCTGGACGGCGCCCGCATGGGCAAGGTCGATCCGTTCACCGATGGCGCCCGCGTCGGCAAGACCGACCCGTACACCGACGGCGCGCGCATCGGCAAGCTTGACCCTTACACCGACGGTGCCCGCATCGGCAAGCCGGATCCGTACACCGACGGCGCTTGATTGCCGCCGTGTCTGCATGACGAATGGCCCGCCTGTGCGGGCCATTTTCTTGCCCGCCGCTGCCGCGTGGGCGCGATGACGATGGCATGGGGTGCGGGGTATACTTCGGTCTCCAACCAAATGAATGACCAGGAGAGTGGCATGCAGCAAAAGACGGTTCTGACGGCAGACGATGTGAAGAAGATCATGGCCGCGGCGGAAACCGAAGCGAAGAACCATCACTGGGCCGTGTCCATCGTCGTGGTCGATGACGGTGGCCATATGCTGGCGATGCAGCGCCTGGACGGCGCCGCGCCGATCTCGGCCCATATCGCCGCGGAAAAGGCCCGTACGTCCGCCCTGGGCCGTCGTGAATCGAAGATCTACGAAGACATGATCAACAACGGCCGCTATTCGTTCATGACCGCACCGGTGTTGCAGGGCATGCTGGAGGGCGGCGTGCCTATCGTCGCCAACGAGCAGGTGGTCGGTGCCGTCGGCGTTTCGGGCGTGAAGTCGACCGAAGACGCGCAGATTGCCCGCGCCGGCATCGCCGCTCTGGGCCTGTAATAGCAGGGCCCGTTGCGCGGCACCAGCCGCGCATGAAAGAGCCCCGCAGGCCAGGGCCTGCGGGGCCGAATAAAAGAGGGCATGGCTGGGTGTGGCCGATATGGCGAGGGGTCTGGAATTCCCGCCGCGGCGCCAGCACCTGGCTACTGCCCAACACCTCGTTCCGAGGTGGTCCCCACAAAAGTCTGTACTGCCACTTGCGTGGCACCCGCGGCAGACGCGGCCCTCAAACAGTTCCCTTCGGCTTCAGCGCATGGCCTTGCCGCCAGGATGCGTCATTTGGTCAGGATCAGCTTGCCATAGCGCGTCACGCGCAGCGTGTAGACCTCGCCGTTATGCAGGATCGGCAGCGTGCTGTTGCCGCGCATGATCGCGTCAAGTGCGACCGGTTCGCCGGCGGGCGCCGACGACAGGCTGTCGCGCACCAACGCTTCCAGCCGGGCGGGCAGGGCGGCTACGGCCGATTTCATGGATGCGATCGTCGACGGGGCTGCTTTCGCGGCTGCGGTCTCGCGGCGCGGCTGGGCCACCTCGACACGGCGCAGCGACAGGCGCCGGCGGGTGACTTCACGCGGTTGCGACAGCGGCAGGGAAAGAGTGCTCATCATCTGGCTCCGGGTCGGCCTGGCGCCATGGGCGCGCAGGGGAAAAGGCATCAGGGGTGCGCCACCGATGGCGCAATCGATGGATGAATCATAAATGCGAATTGTTATCATTACAATAGCATGGATCGAAGATTCGACAAACAGCGATCCGGTCCAGCGCCCTGCAGCGGCGAGCGGCCAGTAAACGAAAAAGGGCATCCCGCGGGATGCCCTTCCAGTGCGCAACGCCTGCCGGCGCGCCTCCTTATTGCTTGGGTTCGGTGATAAAGCCGATCTTGCCCAGGCCGCCGTGCTGCGCGGCGGCCATGACTTCGGCCACGCGCTCGTAGCGCACCTCGCGGTCGGCGCGCAGGTGCAGCTCAGGCTGCGGCTGCTGCTGCGCGGCCAGCGAAATATTGCTTTCCAGCGTGGCCTGGTCCACCTCCACCTGGTTCCAGAACACCTTGCCGCTGGCGTCGATCGAGACGTTGATGTTCTGCGGCTTGGGATCGTTCGGGGAGTTGGTGGCGCGCGGCAGGTCGATCTTCACCGCGTGGTTGATCACGGGGATGGTGATGATGAAGATGATCAGCAGCACCAGCATGACGTCGACCAGCGGCGTCATGTTGATCTCGCTCATCACCTCGTCGTCGTCACCGTCGAGAGTACCGAATGCCATGATGACTTCCTTGCTTGCGGATTAGCGCTGGGCCGCGGCCAGGCGCACGGTGCCGTCTTCGCTGCGGGCACCGGTGGGGCGCACGCGGGCGCCGGTCACGAAGTAGGCGTGCAGGTCGTGGGCGAAGCGGTTGAGCTTGGAGATCACCGCCTTGTTGCCCCGCGTCAGTGCGTTATAGCCCAGCACCGCGGGGATTGCCACGGCCAGGCCGAAGGCGGTCATGATCAGGGCCTCGCCCACCGGGCCGGCGACCTTGTCGATGGTCGGAACGCCCGAGGCGCCGATGCCGATCAGCGCGTGGTAGATGCCCCACACCGTGCCGAACAGGCCGACGAACGGTGCGGTCGAGCCCACCGAAGCCAGCACCGCCAGGCCCGACTGCATGTGCGCCACGGCGTCGTCGATCGAGCTCTTGAGCGAGCGGGTCAGCCAGTCGGAGATATCCATCACGTCGTGCAGCTGCGGCTGGCTGGCGCGGTGGTGCTGGGCGGCTTCCTTGCCGGCGATGGCCAGCGTGCGGAACGGGTTGGCATCATTGGCGCCCAGGGTTTCCAGCGCATGGTCGAAGTCGTCCGAGTGCCAGAAGCGCTTTTCCGCGCCTTGCGCCATCTTCTTCAGGCGCACCAGATCCCAGGCCTTGGTGAAGATCACGATCCAAGAGGCGAGCGACATGATCAGCAGAATGATGGCGGTCGCACGCATGACGAAGTCGCCTTGCGTCCAGAGGTGGGAGAGTCCGAGGTCCTGCATGGGTTGGTTCCTGGTGAGTTCGCTTGGTTTAGGTCAGATCGGATGATCGGAAATCGGGTAGCGGATCGGTGATCAGTTCAGTTCGAAGCCGATTGGCTGCTGCGCCGTGACGGCGATGGCACGGCCGTTGTCCGTGTAAGGCTTGCAGCGCATGGCCTGCACGGCTTCCACCGCGGCCTGGTCCAGGCGCGACGAGCCGCTCGACGACACCACGGAAGTCTTGACGACCTTGCCGCCTTCATCTGTGGTCAGGCGCACCACTGTCCTGCCGGTCTCGCCCATGCGGCGCGATTGAGAAGGATACTTCGGTTGGGGCGGCGTGCACTGGATTTCACCGATGCCGACAGCGCGCGGCGCGGCGGAAACGGGCGCCGGAGCGGGTTCAGGCGGTGCGGGCGGCGCAGGCGGTGCGGCCGGCGCTTCCGGCGCGCTCGGGGTCGGCGGCAGGTTGGCCACCGGCTGCGGAGTCGGCTTGGGCTGCGGCGCCGGCTTGGGCGTGGTCACCTTGACCTGCTTCGGCGGCGTTTCCTGCTTGGGCTTGGGTTTGGGCGGCTCGGGCGGGGCCTCTTGCTTGGGCGGTTCGAGCGGGATGATGCGGGCGACGATCTCGGGGGCGACCACCGCCTCGGTCAGCTTGCGGCCCAGGCCGCTCTGGATCAGGTAGAGCAGGCCGGCGTGGAACAGCAGGACGGCGAGCGTAATCTTGAAGAAGCGTTGATCGAACATGTGTCAACAACAAAAGTCTGCCGGCAGGCGCAGGAGGGCCTGGCTCGGTACAACCAGCGCCACGAGCAGCAGCGACCGTGCGCCATCACTTGCGGTAAAACAGGATCAGCGAGATGCCGCAACCGACCAGCAGGCTAAGCAGCAATTCCATGATAAACGCTCCTTCAACTAGGTTGACGTGGGAGCGCCACTCTGGGGCAGCGTGTCAGCGCGCTAGTATAAACGATAATGATTCTTATTTGTTGTGATTTGTGCGTCGCAACTGGAATTTTCTGCCGCGGCAAGTTATACCGCCAGATCAGGCAGCCGTGTGGAGCGGTTGGCGCTATCTTGCGCGGGTTTGCGCGCCCGCAAGGATCCGTAGCTTCGGTGGCACAGGCCACAGTCGCTGGTGGCAGCTTTGCCTATCCCCGCGCGGTGGGCAGCAAAGCGCGCTAGCATAGGAAGAAACTGCAGACGAGGCGGTGCGCCGATCGGTCGGCCCCGCCACGGCGAACTCGGGGAACCGTCCATGGATTTCACACGTTCCGCTGAAGATGACCGATCGACGCTCCTGCGCTCCATGCCCGGGGTGTCGTCCAGCTCCGCGCTGGACTGGATGTGCGCGCAATTTGCCCTGCGCGTGGTGTGCGCATTGGGTCCGCGCTTCAACCTGCGCAGCAATATCAACGATGTGCTGACCGTCAGCGCGCAGGAAATGGTGTGGCCATACGGGGTGGTGCTGCGCGTGCAGCGCTTCCTGGCCGCCCGCTGCGCCGACATGCCCGCGTGGAAGGGCGCGGCGCGGCTGACGCCCGAGGAATTCCTGGACCGCCACGGCCAGTGGAACAGTGCCTTCGACGAAAGCGCGCTGTTCTATTACCTCGACGAGTACGTCAAGCACCACGCCAAGGACATGTTCGCCGTGTTCGACGCCTCGGCCGCCGCCATCGCGCAGCGGCTGGACGGCGAGCGCGTGCTGCTGGTGCGCAATATCGACATGCTCAGCCGCGTGCTGGACCTGCCCGACCACGAGCGCAAGCTGCTGCTGTACGCGGCGCTGGCCAAGTACAAGCGCGACCTGCGCGCGGTCATGGTCGATTGCAAGGTGGCGCACAGCCAGGAAGCCTTCCAGATCCTGGCCGGCCTGACCGGTGCCGGGGCGGCCGACGTGGCCGCGTCGCTGCGACCGGGCTCGCGGCTGGAAACGCTGAACCTGATCGAGCAGCCGCTGCCCGAGAACAGCGTCACCGACCTGGGCGACCTGATGCGCCTGTCCGACCGGCTGCTGCACGTGCTGCTGGGCAATTACGCCAACGAGGCCGAGATGATGGCGGTGTTCACACGCCCGGCCGCGCCGCCCACGCTGACCGTCGCCGACTACCCGCATGTCGAGACCGATGCCCGCTACCTGTGCGCGCTGCTCGCCAACGCCACGCGCCAGCACGCCAGCGGCGTCAACGTGCTGATCTACGGCCCGCCCGGCACCGGCAAGACTGAATTTGCGCGCCTGCTGGCGCGCGAGGCCGGTTGCGAGCTGTACGAGGTGGATTGCCTGGACCGCGACGGCAACAGCCTGTCGGGCAAGGACCGCTACCGCTCGCTGCAGGTATCGCAGGCCTTCCTGCGCGGCCGCGCGCATACCGCGCTGCTGTTCGATGAGGTGGAGGACGTTTTCCCCGGCAGCGCGCGCGAGCTGATGAGCCTGTTCGGCCAGGAAGATACGCGCGCGTCGGTCAACGGCAAGGCGTGGGTCAACCAGACCCTCGAGCAGAACCCGGTGCCGGTGATCTGGATTTCCAATTCGATCCGGCAGATCGACCCGGCCTACCTGCGCCGCTTCCAGTTCCACCTCGAACTGAAGATCCCGCCGCCGCTGGTGCGCGAGAACATCATCCGCAAGCACCTGGGTGGGCTCGATGTCAGCGATGCCTTCATCAGCGGCCTGGCCGCCCGCAAGACGCTGACGCCGGCGCAGGTGCAATCGGCGGCGCGTTTTGTCGAGCTGGCGCGGCCCGACGTGGCGGAACCGGTCGAAGCGCTGATCCTGCGCCAGCTGGAGCATGCCGACCGCGCCATGGGCCTGCGTCCGGAGGCCGAGGCCCGCCCGGTGGTCACGCATTACCGGCTGGAAAACCTGCACCTGGAAACCCGCTACGAGGTGGTGAAGATCGTCGATGCACTGCGCGTGCGCCAGCGCGGCACGCTGTGCTTCTATGGGCCGCCCGGCACCGGCAAGACCGCGCTCGCCGAGCATATCGCCGCCGAGCTGGACCTGCCGCTGATGATCCGGCGCGCCTCTGACCTGATGAGCAAGTACGTGGGCGAGACCGAGCAGCAGATCGCGGCCATGTTCGCGCGCGCGGAGGAAGACGGCGCGGTGCTGTTGCTGGACGAGGCCGACAGCTTCATGCAGAGCCGCCAGCAGGCGGTGCGCAACTACGAGATCTCAGAGGTCAACGAGATGCTGCAGGGCATGGAGCGCTTCAACGGCATCTTCATCTGTACCACCAACCTGTTCGACCGCATTGACGAGGCCGCGCTGCGGCGCTTCTCGTTCAAGATCCGCTTCCTGGCGCTGAGGCCGGAGCAACGGGCGGCGATGTTCGTCGACGAAGCGCTGGGCGGCGACGCCACGCTGCTGACCGATGCCATGCGGCGCGAGTTGGATGCGATGGATTGCCTGACGCCAGGCGACTTCGCCACCGTCAAGCGCCAGTGCGTGCTGCTGGGCGAGGCGCTGACGCCGGACGAATTCCTGGCGCAGCTGCGCCAGGAACATGCCATCAAGCCGGAGGTGCGGGAGCACCGGCCGCTGGGCTTCCTGCAATAACCTGCCGCAGGGCAGGCGCCGGCTAGAACGCTGGCGCCGGCTCGATCACCACCGTTTCGGCATCCGCGTCCACCCGCAGCAGCGCTGCTGCCATCGCGCGCAAGTGCGCGGCGTCCTTGGTGGAAACGAAGCGGTCGCGCGGCAGCGCGCCGGTGTCCGCGCAAAGGCCGTGCTCGGCCAGCTTGCGGGCGAGCTGGCGCGCAATGGCGCTGCCGGTGTCGACCAGCGCCAGTTGGTCTCCGACCATCTCGCGGATCGTGCCGGACAGGAAAGGGTAGTGCGTGCAGCCCAGCACCAGCGTGTCCGCGCCGGCTTCGAGCATGGGAGTGAGGTAGGCATCGAGGCGCTCGCGCACGGCGGGGCCGTCGAGGTCGCCTTGCTCGATCAGCGATACCAGGCCAAGGCCGGCCTCGCAGATAAAGCGGCTTTCGTGCTCGAGCGAGGTCAGCAGCCGGCCGAACTTGGCGCTCTTGAGGGTGTTGGCGGTCGCCAGCACGCCCACCACCTTGCTGCGGCTCGCCGCGGCGGCCGGCTTGAGGCCGGGCTCGACGCCGATGATCGGCACCGGCAGCCGCTCGCGCAAGGTCTGCACCGCGTGCATGGTCGCCGTGTTGCAGGCGATCACCAGCGCCTTGCAGCCCTGGCCGAGCAGCCATTCGCACGCCTGCAGCGTGCGCGCCTCGACGAACGTCTCGGGCTTCTCGCCGTAAGGCGCATATTTCGAGTCGGCGAGGTACAGCAGCGATTCTTGCGGCAGCAGCGCGCGGATCTCGCGCAGCACGGACAGGCCGCCAAGGCCGGAATCGAAGATGCCGATGGGTGCTGGGTTCACTGGGATGCGAGGACGACTGGAAAGGACTGGAAAGAAGAGGGCAGAAAAAAGCCGGGTCGGAACCCGGCTTTTTCGAGTGCTAGGGCAGATTCTACCGCCTCGGCGTGATGCGCTCGCGTGGCGATGCTTACAGCGCGGCGACCGGAATCTTGCCGATCTTGGCCTGCCACTCGGCGGGGCCAGTCTTGTGCACCGAGGTGCCTTCGCTGTCCACGGCGACCGTCACCGGCATGTCCTTGACGTCGAACTCGTAGATGGCTTCCATGCCGAGGTCTTCGAAGCCGACCACCTTGGCTTCCTTGATCGCCTTGGCCACCAGGTAGGCGGCACCGCCCACGGCCATCAGGTAGGCCGACTTGTGCTTCTTGATGGCCTCGATTGCCGCCGGGCCGCGCTCAGCCTTGCCGATCATCGAGATCAGGCCGGTTTCGGCCAGCATCATCTCGGTGAACTTGTCCATGCGCGTGGCGGTGGTGGGGCCGGCCGGGCCGACCGCCTCGTCGCGCACCGGATCGACCGGGCCGACGTAGTAGATCACGCGGTTCTTGAAGTCCACCGGCAGCTTCTCGCCCTTGGCCAGCATGTCGGCGATGCGCTTGTGCGCGGCGTCTCGGCCGGTCAGCATCTTGCCGTTGAGCAGCAGGGTCTGGCCCGGCTTCCACGAGGCGACTTCTTCCGGCGTCAGCGTGTTCAGGTCCACGCGCTTGGAGGTCTCGGTGTTGGGTGCCCACTCGACCTCCGGCCATTGCGACAGGTCCGGCGCTTCCAGCTTGGCCGGGCCGCTGCCGTCCAGCGTGAAGTGCACGTGGCGGGTGGCGGCGCAGTTCGGGATCATCGCGACAGGCTTGGACGCGGCGTGCGTCGGGCAGGCCATGATCTTGACGTCCAGCACGGTGGCCAGGCCGCCCAGGCCTTGCGCGCCGATGCCCAGCGCGTTGACCTTCTCGTACAGTTCGACGCGCAGTTCCTCGACCCAGTCCTTCGGGCCGCGGGCGATGATGTCCTGGATGTCGATGGATTCCATCAGCGATTCCTTGGCCATCACCATCGCCTTCTCGGCGGTGCCGCCGATGCCGATGCCCAGCATGCCCGGCGGGCACCAGCCGGCGCCCATGGTCGGCACGGTCTTCAGCACCCAGTCGACGATCGAGTCCGACGGGTTCAGCATCACGAACTTGGACTTGTTCTCCGAGCCGCCGCCCTTGGCCGCGACCTGGATGTCGACGGTGTTGCCCGGCACCACTTCATAGTGGATCACGGCCGGGGTGTTGTCCTTGGTGTTCTTGCGGCCGCCTTCGGGCGGGCTGACGATCGAGGCACGCAGCACGTTGTCGGGGTGCGTGTAACCGCGGCGCACACCCTCGTTGATCATGTCGGTCAGGCCCATGGTGGCGCCGTCCCAGCGCACGTCCATCCCCACCTTGACGAAGACCGTGACGATGCCGGTGTCCTGGCAGATCGGACGCTTGCCTTCCGCGCACATGCGGCTGTTGGTCAGGATCTGTGCGATCGCGTCCTTGGCCGCCGGGCTCTGCTCCAGCTCATAGGCGCGGCCCAGGCTGGTGATGTAGTCCATCGGGTGGTAGTAGCTGATGTACTGCAGGGAGTCGGCGACGCTCTGGATGAGGTCTTCTTGCTTGATGACTGTCATTTTGTGGGGTGGGCAGCGGTGAAACACAGGCCGAAATCATACACTGCCCCGGGGCTGTCTGCCCGGCTGCATACATTGGTCTACAGCCTCCTGGGGTGTCGCCGGCGCCTCATGGCGCGGACACCGAACGCCAAATGCAAAAACCGCGGCGCATGGCCGCGGTCCGGAGGCAAGTCCTGGCTTTTGGAAAGCTTAATGTGATTCGCGCTTGGCATGCGCGCCGGCCGGGTGCGACACCATCCGGTCGACATACGCCATCGCCACCGCAGAGGCCAGGAACGCCACGTGGATGGCCACCTGCCACATGATGGTGTGGGTAGTGCGCTGTTCCGCGTCGATAAACGTCTTCAGCAGGTGGATCGACGAAATCCCGATCAGCGCCATCGACAGCTTGACCTTGAGCACCCCTGCGTTGACATGGTCCAGCCATTCCGGCTCGTCCGGGTGGTTGTCGATGCCCAGGCGCGAGACGAAGGTCTCGTAGCCGCCCACGATCACCATGATCAGCAGGTTGGAGATCATCACCACGTCGATCAGCCCCAGCACCACCAGCATGATCTTGTTCTCGTCGAACTCGGTCACATGTGCCAGCAGATGCCAGACTTCGACCAGGAAATGGTAGACATAGACGCCCTGGGCCACGATCAGGCCCAGGTATAGCGGCAGCTGCAGCCAGCGCGACGCGAAGATGATGCTCGGGATCGGCCGCAGGCTCTGGGCCTGCGGCTTGGTCATTGGATTGGAAGCCATGGGCGGGGCGAAGAGTGGAAAAATTGCGGCGAGTTGAAAATCGGCGTGGATTGTACCAAGCGACGATGGCAGCGCTGTGTTACCAGCAGTAACCGGTGCCACGCCACGCCGTTCAGGTTCCCGCGCGCGGATCGGCGCCCGCCGCCTTGCCGCGCCACGCGCCGCGCGCAATCCGCCCCGGCCAGCTCGCAAGAACGATTCCGGCCAGCACGCAGGCCAGCGCCACGCCGTGCGGCCAGCCCGGCTGCTCGCCCAGCACAGCGATGCCGTAGGTGGCCGCTGCCACCGGCAGCACCGAGGTAAACACGCCCGCCAATTGCGCCGGCACATGGCGGATGCCCTTCATCCACAGCCAGAACGAGAACACGCTGGCCGACAGCGCGTACCACAGCAGCATCAGCCAGGTCTGCGCCGGCACCGTGGAGGCGTCGAAGGTCAGCAGCGGCACCAGCCCCAGCGGCAGCATCAGCAGGCCGCCGATCAGGTGGGTATAGGCGCAGATCTCGATCGCGGCCAGTGTCTGCGTGAGGCGGCGCGACAGGATCACGTAGACCGATTCGCACAGCACCGCGCCCAGGATCATCAGGTTGCCGAGCCAGGCCTGGCTGTTTTCGCCGGCGCCGTGCGCATCGCTGCGGGCGATGTTGAGCACGGCGATGCCGGCCACCGCCAGCAGCACCGAGGCCACGGTGCGGCGCGACAGCCGTTCGCGCAGCACCAGCCAGGACAGGATTGCCACCGTGGCGGGAATGGTGCTGGTGATGACCCCCGCGGCCATGGCGCTGGTCAGCCGCACGCCGTTGAGCATCAGCAGCGTGAACAGGAAGGTGCCGAAGAACGCCTGCAGGAACAGGTTCAGCCATTCGCCGCGCGACACCCGGCGCATGCGCGCCGGCCGGTACCACGGCGCCAGGCAGACGATGGCGATGACGAAGCGCAGCAGCGCGAACAGCAGCACCGGCACATGGGCGATGATCGATTTGCCCAGCCCCACATTGCTGCCGACCAGCGCCATCGATCCGACCAGGAACAGTGCGTGGATCGGGGAGAAAAGCCGAGAGTGGGCAGGGGCTGAAGTGGAGGTGTTGGTGGGCACGGTCGATGCCTCGGTCAGCCGGCGGCCACGATCGCGGGTGGCGCGAGGCGCGGCGAGCCGGTGCAAGCGTGGAGAGGCCGCGGCAAGGGTAAGCACCGCGTTCAGGTATAGGGCTCGCGGGATTATAGCTGTGCTAGCCTAATGGAGAAGGCTGCACTTTCGCCCCCGATGGCAGGACGTTTCCCGCTGCATTGCAGCATGCGGCGACCTCGGACACCGGCCAGTCACCATAGGCAGCAGCCGCCGACCGTCAGGTTTAAGTAAGCCGTCGGGCGTAACTTGGCAGCCAAAGCCATTCCAAAATCAGGAGACGAGTCTATGTCCGCCATCGAATCGGTGATGCAAGAGAACCGCGTGTTCAACCCGCCCGAGTCGTTCGCCAGCCAGGCCGCGATTCCCAGCATGGACGCCTACCGCGCGCTGTGCGAGGAAGCCGA
>NZ_JADGMP010000051.1:0-22185 GCF_015549295.1 Cupriavidus sp. IK-TO18 | reverse complement strand
ACCTCAGTCGACTAGCTGCAGCATGAACCAGACGTGTCCGCGCTGGACAGAACACCTCAGGATGGGTAAGACCGCTGTTCCGAAGCCGGGCAGAGCGATCGCACAAGGGGCCTAGTATGGGAGCAGATTACTACCATCCAGTCCGGACCCTTGGAAATACTTGATACAAGTCAAGATTCCACCATTTCGGAAGGTGAGTCGGGACTATTCCCAGTCAGAATGGCTGGCAACTTGCTAGACTCCCCTCGCTCGAAGCAAGGGTGCGAAGCGGCCTACAGAGGCTCATCGCGGCGGATGAGTAATAAATCAAAAGACGGGTATCAAAATATCGCCGGACAATGTATTCGGCAAATTAGTCAATATGGATTACCGAGCCATTGCCACGCTTGCAAGCCTGACCCATGCGAGCTGTATGCGCTATCCGGACGCATCAGGCCATCTCATTCGTACTTCGATCATTGCGAGTTGCCTCGCAGGCATAATGGGGCTGGATGCGGCCGAACAACAATGCATTCGCCTTGCGACGCCGGTTCATGACCTCGGAAAACTGGCCATACCGGATCGTGTCCTGCTCAAGCCAGCAAAGCTGGATCCAGAGGAGCGGCGCATCATGGAGCGCCATTCACGAATTGGCGCCGAGCTGCTTGCCGGTAGTATCCATGAACTGCATCAGTATGCGTCTGTGATTGCCCGGCATCACCACGAGCGCTTTGACGGAAGCGGATACCCCGACCACCTGGTTGGCCAGAACGTCCCTTTGCCCGCTCGTGTTGTAGCGGTGGCGGACGCTTTTGACGCGATGACGGAGGCTCGCTGCTATCGCCCGTCCATGACGGACGACGAAGCAAAGGCCGTTATTTTGGAAGGAAGCGGTACGCATTTTGATCCTGTGGCTGCCCAAGCATTCCTGGGGGGATTTCCCAGCATCTTGCGGGCCCGCCGGGCGGCAAATGAACTGTTGTCGCTCGGCAGCGATGCTACGGTCGTTGCCCGGCTCTATGGCCTCACTCGCCGGGACTTTGCAGAGGGTTGGCTGACTACGGGCTGACCATGTAGGAACTGGAAGCGACGGGGTGCTTCGATCCGTCGGCCCCTCCGCCACCGCCGCCGCCAGTGGTCTGCTACCGCAACGCCGAGGGGCTGACCCGGGACGGGCAGGGAGAGATGCCGTCCTGTGATTCGCGAAGATATCCTGCGCGCGTTATGGGGTTGTCACACTCGTGTAAACCGGACGTCGTAGCTTGGCCGCCACCCGTGGGGAAGGGCGAGCGATGGACGGAATAGTTGGGCGGCTGGAGAAAACAGAAACCGGTCGGCAAGAGCTTATAGGACGAAATGGGACGCTTGACCGTCGCAGCCGCGCGCTACTCATCATGGTGGATGGGCAGACCGACTGGCGAGACCTACGCGCCCGTGGGGAACAGCTTGGGCTTGACCCCGATACGCTGGGCCAATTGCTACAAGGGGGGTTCATCAGGCTGGTCGCCGAACCTGTGCATGAAACGGCAACCCGGCTGCTGGAGAAGCAGTCTTTGGCCATCCCGCCGAAGCTGGCTGGACAGCGGCGCTCCCTTGCCGCCGCCCGGATGTATCTGATGGATGTGGCAGAACGGACTCTCGGCCGAACAGGCCACCCTATCAAGACTCGTCTGATTGAGGCCATGGACTCGGCGTCCATCGAAGAGGCCTTCCAAGAGTTTCTCGACATATTGCGTGGGAAGGCCACCCCGGCCATCGTGGATCATATCGAGGGACGCTTCCGAGACGTTCTTCCCGTCAGCAACGAGAGTGTAAGGTGTGGTTCGCCCGAGAGCGACTGAGTTCATTTGCAGAAAGCGTCGGCCGACGTAGACTTGCGGTCGCGCTATATCTCGCACGATTCACGGGATTATCCCCTGCACATCTGGCCTCTAATGGTCCATTGACACCGGGAAATGGAGCATTGGTTCGCGGTCTGCTCTCGAGAGTCCGTATACACCTTTTGCCAAAAGAGGGTCGGCCGGCTCAAGCTCCGGGCGTCCGCGGTTTCAATAGTTGAAACACGTAATGTCTGTGAACATAGTTGCACCTGTCGACGTACAGCCGCTCGTCACACTTGAGCGCTGGCGGGTCCGCGAAACAAGATCGGGTCAACGACATTTTGTGGGGTACTGCGTCGAGAACAATGAGGTTCGAGTGAGCAGCGCAATCCAATCCTTCGACAGTGAGGCAGCTGTCGGCGTAACCTCAAGCGGACGGCGATACTTGCTGTCGGGCTCGCCGTGCTTCGATGGTGAGGCTAGGCGTGTATGGGAGGAGCTGGCGGGACAGTCTGATAGCGAAGAGACTAAGGATGTCAGCATGGAATTCATGGCGCGGGGTAAGCTGTGAGAACTCATAGTGCTTGCTTTCCCCTCCCCGGGAAAAGTTCGACGGCCAAATTGGTAACGACGGACTCGTCCGGCACGGCCGCAAGGCGCCGCCTGCTACCAAAGGCGATCGAAACCGGCACGGGCAGGGCTCTAGGCTCGGCCAGAGTCCTGTCGGCGTTCGCCCGAACCCAGCTTCGGCCTACCGTCGAGGGTAGGCGCTCGGAAGCTGTGTCGATGGATAGCTACCTCTGCAGCATTGACACATCGACATGGCGGATCGGCTATCGCCCAAAGCCAGAATCTGCTGGAGCCGGATCCATGATCGGAAGTCAGCCGGCAAACTAGCAGGCTGCTGAAGTACTCGCCGCGCAAGCGGCGAAGCTTCCCCTGCAAGGCTGATTGGTTTGTGATTTTTCACAATCCGGAAGCCGAACGTCACTGCATCGACTTTATCAGCGATTTGGTACCTGATTCCGGCCTCATTACCGCGATTACGGCAACTGCGGACGGATTTGTCCCAGCGAGCGCATGCGCACGAGGTTGTAGGCGGCCATGCTCAGCACAAACATCTGGTCAACCTTCTTCAGGCCGCGCACCATCACATGGCGCATGCGCCCCACGGTCTTGGCCCAGCCAAAGCCTTGTTCGATCAACTTGCGCTTCTGCTGCGAGATCGCATAACCGGTGCTGTTGGCGATCTCGTCCGGAACGGCCGAGCGCCGCCCCGAGGTGTTCTGTGCCACGTGGGGCGTCACCTTCATCTCCAGGCATGCCTGAATGAATTCTTCGGCGTCGTAGCCCTTATCCGCGCCCACGGTGACTTCCACATCCAGGTCCTCAGCCACCTGCCTGGCATCATTTAGCATGACTTTGGCGGCCTCGCGCTCGGCATGTCCGTCCGCATTGGTGACCATCGCGCTCACCACCAGGCCGTGGCGGTTGTCGCTCAGGGTATGACCCATGTAGCGCAGTTCACTGGCGGTCTTGCCCTTGCGGTAGAGCCTGGCATCGGGATCGGTCTTGGACTCGTGCGTGTCGTTGCCGCGCTTGCGACCCTTGAAGTTGGCGCCGTCGTTGTCGTCTTCGTCGCCGCCATCCTTGCGCACGAAGCTCTTGTGGCCCGCCCACGCTTGAATCAGCGTGCCGTCGACGCTGAAGTGCTCGCCCGACAGCCAGTCCTTCTTCTGCGCGATGGCCAGCACTTCGTTGAAGAACTCGATCACCGCATCATGCTTGATCAGCCGTTCGCGGTTCTTGGTAAAGACCGTGGGCACCCAAACTGTATCGTCCATCGACAGCCCGATAAACCAGCGAAACAGCAGGTTGTATTGCGTCTGCTCCATGAGCTGGCGTTCGGAGCGAATGCTGTAGAGCACCTGCAGCAGCATGGCCCGCAGCAACTTCTCCGGCGCGATGCTGGGCCGGCCGCCCTTAATGTCGGCCTCGTACATCTGCGCGAACAACCGGTTCATCTTCACCAGCGCCAGGTTGGCCATAGTGCGGATCGAGCGCAGCGGGTGGGACTTTGGCACGAAATCATCCAGCCTCCGCATGGTGAACAGGCTTTCGGAGAAGGTGTCTGCGCCGCGCATAAATGTGAGGTTGGATGGGATCCTCAAATCAACGCTTCACCCGGCTGTCGCGCTGACTTCCGCTGGAGGTATTTCAGCAGCCTGCTAGACCTCCGCGGTAACCACTGAGCTACGCGAGGCAGAGTATTAAATCCGTCGTCCGATGACCCAAGCCTGCTATCATTCGCGCGTCGCGGGGAATCGAGAGGTAAGCCCCTTCCCTTTCAGACTTATCGGGACCAGTTGTGGTACCTGTGTAGTGAAACAGTGGGCCTGTAGCTCAGGGGTCAGTAGCAGAGAACTCATAAGTGCGCCATGGATAGGGCGCACTCTCGCTGTGGTAGTAGTACCATCCCACTGAAGCATCGTGGGTAAAACAGCGGCTTACCGCGGTGGAAACACCGCGGGATACCTAAGGGGGAAACCTTGAGGGGACAGCAGCATGCCGCGAAAAGGCAGGTGAGAGCTAATATGCAAGCTCGATAGGTCTGTCAGTTAGGCCAGTTATGGTGAAGGCTGTATTGCCAGAAGCCAAATCCGATCGGAGTACCATGCTCAACTGGTGGACACGCATGTTTACGTCCACTTCCGCGAATGAGGGGTAGCGATTATGAATACTCCTCAAGCTTCTTCGGCCGACCGACGCCCAAGTAGGGACGAAAAGGATGAGTTGGACACCTAAAACTGGAGCGCGAGAGTGTGTTAACCATGGGATTGCCTAAGGGGAGCAATCCCTAGAAGCGTGGGTTGAGACATGCAACCTACGCAGGAATGACGAAGCTGTGGCAACATGGTGGACCATTCCGGCAACGGACTATTCGGTAGTACCCGTTGTGGCAGAAATGTTGGGCCTTTAGCTCAGTCGGTAAGAGCAGAGAACTCATAATTCTTTGGTCGCAGGTTCGAGCCCTGCAAGGCCCACCAAAAATATGCCCTATACAGCCTCGGTAACGCGGGACAAGGGGAAGCGAAGATGCAAGGACGTGCTTTAGAAGTAAAAGGTTTACTCGGATGAGTAGTTCTGACCTAGAACGTCTAGAGACACTACGTAGATTAAACGCTAAACCTGGTTGGGTCAACGGTGACCTCTATAGGCTAATGTACAAACGCGACCTTTTCGTCGTGGCGTACGAAAAGCTGAAAAGCGTTCCCGGAAACATGACACCAGGGGCCGACGGAACCACGCTAGATGAGTTCTCCTTGAGGACCATTGAGAAGATCGTCGCACAGATGAGGGACGAATCGTTCCAATTTTCCCGCGCACGACGTGTCCACATCCCGAAGGCCAACGGAAAAACTCGTCCGCTAGGAATCGCTCCACCACGAGACAAAATCGTACAAGAGGTCATGAGAATGATCCTCGAAGCAATTTACGACAGCCCTCATGGAAGCAGTTTCAGTGACGACAGTCATGGCTTCAGGCCCAATCGCGGCTGCCACACAGCGCTAAAGTCTATCCGCAACACTTGGAGCGGAGTAACGTGGATCATAGAAGGCGACGTCAAAGCCGCTTTCGATTGTATTGACCATGACATTCTGATCAGCATCCTTCGTCGTCGCATCAAGGACGAGAGATTTCTTAATTTGATCAGAAAAGCACTGACGGCCGGCTACTACGAGTTCAAAAGACCCGTGGAAAGTCACGTCGGTACACCTCAGGGGTCCATAGTCTCCCCTATCCTGTGCAATATCTTCTTGCATGAACTCGATGAGTTTGTCGCAGGTTTGACTGCAACACATGAAAAGGGAGACAAGAAGCGGACCACGACCGAGTACAACTACCGTCGGAAGCAAATTGTGAAGGTGCGTTCGAAACTAAATGCTCCGACATACAATGCCGAAGAACGGAAAGAATTGCTCAGGGAATTGAAGGCGCTACTCATTGCTCAGAAGCGGTCAAGCCAAACACGGGATGACGGCTCGTTTATTCGAGTAAAGTATGTGCGATACGCCGACGATTGGTGTGTGGGAATCAATGGTCCTAAACATCTCGCCGTGCAAATTCGTGATGAGGTAAAATCCTTCATGGCGAAAAAGCTCGGGCTAACTCTTAGCATGGAGAAAACCCACATCAGGCATGCCAAGGATGAAGAAGCATTTTTCTTGGGAACCCGATTCAAAGTGGGAGCTGATTCTCAGAAAGTAGTTGGCATAACCGACAAGAACGGCCGCCACTACCAAAAGAGAGTCACCGGATGGTTACCCCAGATGTTTGCCCCATGCGACAGGCTGGTGGCGAGACTAAACTCCAGAGGATTCTGCGACAAAAACGGTAACCCAATCGCCAAAAGCGCATGGATTGCCCTCGACGACGACCAAATCGTCGCAATGGCAGGAGCGGTGCTGAGAGGGCTGGTTAATTACTACAGTTTCGTGGATAACTACTCTGATCTGCGCAGGATTCAGTACATCCTGAAATACTCGGCAGCGAAGACCCTGGCTGGGAAGCATAGGACTTCGATTAGACGAATCTTCCTCAAGCATGGGGATCAGTTGGCGATCGAGAAAACTCACTATGGGAAGACGGCATTCTTAGCCTTCCCTACCGTCTTCGATTGGACTCGCAACCCCACCAGATTCAAGGTGGGCGAGCTGCCCACGCCGGATCACGTGTTTCAACGAAATCAAAGACTGAGAACCCGTAGCAAGCTTGGGGTGAACTGCGTTATTTGTGGTTCCGACGAGAAGGTGGTAATGCACCACATTCGCCATGTTCGGAAAATGGGAGCGAAGGTTTGGGGCTTTAGCCGGCTCATGGCAACCCTGAACAGAAAACAGATTCCAGCATGCACTCCCTGTCACATAAAGGTTCATAAGGGAGTCTATGATGGCCTTAAGTTATCAGATCTGTATGATCCCATCACAGCGGCGAGGTAGCTTGAGATACGTAGGGCGCGCAAGCGCACCTTGCTGGAGAGCGTAATGCTTGGAAACCTGCACGTTGCGTTCGGAGGAAGGTAGTTGGTTTCCTGCAAAGAGCGGTTTTGCCTTCCCACCGCTCTTTGAAAGGGACTGGCTACCGATCCTACTTCTTTGGTCGCAGGTTCAAATCCTGCCAGGCCCACCAAGTACCTACATGCGACCTCGGTAATGCCGGGTGAAAGGGAAGCATTCCGGCGACCTGACTGACCGGAGTCAGCCTTGCGCTCCCGCCACGATTCGACGGCGACGGTGAGTTGCAGCGTGCGAGGCCAGGGCGAGCGCCAGAGTTGCCGCGGCACAGCGACAAGCGCGATGGCGAAGCGTAGCCGGAAGCCAGAACTGCAGCCGTTGATAGTGAGCCGCGGTGGCAACGGCTAAGGTGCAATGAATTGGGCCGCAAAAGGCGACTTGCGTCGATAATGGGTCGTCGATGCCCGCCTGCAAGCTCCCTCTGCTGAAGTCACAAGGTCTTTGGGGGCCAAAATTACGTCTTGCGGCCCAATCTGTTACACCATCAGGTCATTCCTACATAGCCGGCTTGCCTTGCCGCACGATGGGAGGTCCAATCGTCTCGCCAGCGCCTGGCTGGTGGCCAGGTTCCGGCTCAGTTCTGTGATCTCCAGAAAGCTAAGCGAGTCCAGGCTCAGACGAGCATGTCCTCGCCTTGTTCCAGGATGACCGAAGTGCGGAGATGGCGGAACAAGTCCGGCCGGCGACCCCGAGGCTGCGCTTGCGGACCTGTCCGGCGAGCGTGGGGAGAGGGATGCGGGGACGTCGGCGGACGCGGCACGGCGGTCTTAGCGTCCGTGTAGAGCACCAGGTGGAGAGCTGATCCGACCAACGAGCTAGCCAAGGCTGCGGTTGGCTTCCGCCATAGTGGATCTCTTGATGACCCGAACACGCCGGCGCAGTAACCTAGCATGTTCTGTCGGTCGCTGTCCCACATTGACTCCTGGCTATTTTCATTGAATTCAGATGGCATTACCCAGTGTTTTTCCACACACATAATCACAGAGTGAAAGTGTTTTGCGCTAAAGCTTGGTTAGCCTTAAACTATCTTCTCTCATCTCTCGACTGGAAAGGAAAATCGAATGGCATCCTATAAGGAACTCATGTCCCAGAAGAAGGCCCTCGAAGCCCAACTGGAAGAGGTACGCGCCAATGAAGTAGCGGGCGTCATCGAGAAGATTCAGACCCTGATGGCAGAGTATGGCTTGACTGTCGAAGACATTGCCAAGCGCCGTCGCGGCCGTCCAGCAGGCAGCCGTACAAGCAAGCCGAAGTCGGAACTGCCCCCTAAGTACCGCGACCCCAAAACCGGGAACACTTGGTCCGGCCGTGGTCGCCAACCGGCTTGGCTCGGTAAGAACCCCAAGAGATTCCTGATTGCAGAAGAAGCCTAAAAACCTCCGCTTCTGCACTCCAGAATGAAATTCGCCCCTGCCCGCAATGCAGGGGTTTCGTTTTTTTGAGAGCAGCACCATGTCCTTTGAAGCGATTCACGCCGAGATCATGCTTGCCCGGCCATACCTGATTCCTCGCGAACGCACAGAAAAAGGGATAAGGAATGGGTATTCTTATTGGCTGCAAGTTCCGCCCAGCAAGGAACTGCGAGTCATCCGTCTTTCCGAGGAGGGTGGCACCTATGAGCTCGTGCGTTCGGCCAGCGAGCGCAAGGCACGAGAGAGAGTACGGCAGCGTTTCACCGGCTCAGTAGCCGACCTCCTGGTCATCATTGACGAGCAGGTGGAAATCATCCGGAAAGACGAACGCTAGTAACTTTCCCCGCCTGATCAAAACGGTCAGGGACTGGATGCAATGATTCGCATCGAGCCGCCGGCTGTCGAGCCCATGGACATGCTTGCCAGCACTGCGGGGATACTGAGGCGCTGGGTAGTTAGCTTTGGCTCAATCTCAACGCGCAGCCGGCGATAACCGACAGCCAAGAAGGCAGGCTTTTCCACCGGCTCGTCACTGTAGCGGTATGGCTTTGACTTTGTCCGATGTAATCGGATCAGCGGCATTCGTCGCCAAGGACTCTTCGCGACAAATAGAGCAAAACGTGAAGAGCGCTCAATATCGAGCGGCGTTACGCAATACGGCGCACGGCTTCAAGCATGGAATACCCTTGACTCGTCAAGCGAGGATGGGCATTTGGGCTGCCGTGGCCATGCTCCATCGTCACCAGTTTGTGGACCAGCAGGCCGTCTAACTGTTCCGGTTCGAGATCGTCGATGTCTTGCGCATCGCCAAGCAGTAGCAGCGCGGCAATTTCATGCGGACTGAGCATGTCAGGCTCCTTGTCGGGGGGACGGAAAAGGAACTACGACTGCTGGTTCGTGGACGGAGTTCCACGAAGGATGACAGGAACAACACTGAGTGAACTCGGTGCGAGGACGCGCTGAGTATGCGCACACCGAGCATTGACACTAAACGCTCTTGTCCCCGGAATCAAGCGCTACGTGTGCTGCAATGCAGCGGAGGGAAGCTGAAACACATCGGATCGTTGGTTGATATTTCAGCCCTTTGGCAACCCCATGGTGAGCGCACGGATCACTGCAGATCGCGACCAAGGTTATACTCCGCGCTCCATCGATCAACATGGTCGCAGCAACCAAAGCAACCACGCCGACGAGCGCGGTTACCAAAAGGAAGCCTGTCGCAAAGAAGTTGACGGCACCGACGAAGAAGGCGAGCGTGCTCGCACGTGAAGCCCATGCAGCGAAAAAGCGCTTGCTGAAACTGCGCGCCGACACGAAGAAGGCCATTGAAGCTGCAAAGCGTGAGGTCGTGAAAGCCACTGAAGCCGCAAAGTCCGCAGCGCGTTTTGAGAAGCAAGCCGCAAAGGACAAGCTCGCGGCGAAAAAAGCGAAGGCTGTAGGCGTCAAGAAGGCTTCCGGCAAAGCTGCCGCCACGAAGGTCGCCTCGAAAAAGGCTGCTGGTAGCAAAGCCGCCGCGACTGTTGTGCCGAAGAAGGCTGCGGTGAAGTCCGCAACGAAGAAGCGAGCCCCGGCGAAAAAGGTGGCACAGACCGTCGTGACACCCGAAGCTTCGGCGTGATCTTTCGCCTCAACTGAGTTGGCCTTCGGCAACCGGTCGATTGGGCAGGAAGGGCGCTCACCGGCGCCCCGTTTTGATCGCCCCAGCCAGGCCGCACAGAGCGCGCCGTGGCAAGCAGCAACGTGCCGCGCCATGAGGTCAACTCCGCATGCCGAGCGCTAGATCCATGCCCATGACATCGCTCTGCGACTGTGCGTACCCATTTCTGCGAACAGGGAAGAGGGACGTCTCCTGATGTGGGCCTTCGTGCCGCTGCGCGACGCGTGGAGCAGGCCATGCATCAGTTCAGAGATTCTCTATTCCTTTTTGCGTTGCGAGGTTTGGCAAGCGACCGAAACACTGTCTCGTTGAGCAAGAATGACCGACCGGTCGGTTGGCGCGCCAAGATGATTACTGGTGGCGGGAGCAACTTCAGCATGGTCATGTGACAACCCGTGGTGGCTGCGCAGGCGCTTGAAATTGCCGATCACCGCCGTCCCCAGGACACGGATGTTAACGCCGCGCGCGCTCTTCCGCGAGGTGGAGAGCAATTTTTTGTGCCCTGCGAGTGCGAGCAAACGCGAAAATCCGGAGACGTTACCGCGTACGGATGTAGGCCTCGAAGAGGCCCGCGTGCAGGCCGCGTAAGTCCTTTCGCCGTTCCAGCAAATCTTGCTGGCAGCCCTGGCGCTCAAGGGTCAACAGATCCAGCATGATCCGAAATCCCTTTTCGGGTAATGTGCCCGTCGAGGGCTCGGACGCGCGTAAGAGGGCAGCAAGTCCGGGTTTTTCGGCCAAGGACCAGGCGGGAAGCCAGCTTATATCCTCGGTTGTGCCGTCACCGTCGAAATTCGCATCGAACCGCCGGCGCAGCGCCAGCAATGACGAATCCCCGAGCGTTTGTATGAGCGCGCCGAGCTTCTTCGGGGATAGCCAGGCAAGCTCGGCCAAGAGTGGCCATGCCGGGTCTAGCCCCTGGAGCCGGTAGACCGTCTCGGCCATCCAGGCGAGGGGAGTTGGAATTCGTCGCCATGACCCGATTCGCTTGATGCTGTCGCATGCCGCAGTCCATTCCGCAGCGCGCATCCATAGGGGTGCCGCATGCCATTCGGGCATCTCCCGGTGAAACGGCAATTGAGAGGCGGCCCGGGCGACAGCACGCCACAGCGGTAGGCACCAAGCCATGCCCGCTGCGTCGCCGAAAGCTCGGCGCGCTGCCGGCATGCTCGGCAAACACCACGCTTCGCAGGTGTCGCGCAGTGCCGTGTGAGTCGCGAAGTGTTCGTGGACAGGAGCCTCCAACACACCGACAAGTGTCTCCAGGGTCGGCACAAGCGTGTCGTCGGGATATTCCGCGACCAGGCGCTGCAGTGCTTCACTCCCGGCGGCGGCATTGCGTTGCTCCAGCGCTGTGAGCACGTCGTTGCGAAGCATGACATCGCGGCCATCTTCAAAAAGATCGAGCTGATTCGTCACGGCGTTCCCGTTGGTAGTCAGATTGCGCCCCTGCAGGACCGGCCCGACATCGCCGGGCACAACAAGTCTTCAGGGATGGTAGCTGCTGCCACGACGACGGGCAATCCGCAACGGGCCAACCAGATCTCAATGTGATAAGCGCTACCCGAGGGCGGCCGGGCAAATCAAGGCGCGACTCGCGGCGCTGATTCTGCCTTGGACTTCAGGACTCCGTCCATGCAGCATCGACATCCCTCATTAGATGTCCAGCGAGGATGTAGTCGCCGAGCTTCTCCGCTTTTCCCTCCAGGCGCTCCAAGTCAGCCGCTGGTAGCAAGCTGAGCTCAAATTGGCAGTAAAGATTGCGCTGGCGGAACGTCAACTTTGGACGACTCAGTCCGGCAACGAGTGCGGCGGGCGAGCTGACGGCAATACTCTCATGGCCGCGATATTGGACACGTATGCCAAGCTTTCCGCCCAGCCTGCCCAGCTCAATCGCATCCTGCCATCCTGATTCGTAGTCCAAATCCACGACCGTGACGCCCACTGTTTCCAGGAGCTTTAGTGCTTCGCCTTTGGTCGCAGCCAGAGCTGTCGCCATTGCCGCCTCCCCTGCTCGTAGGGCCTGTGGCGCTTCGCGCGCTTCGACGGCCCAGATATATATTGCATAGCAACATTGTAAGCGGGGAACGGTCAACTCCGTCAGGTCTTGTTGTCTCGCGTACCGCTTTGACTTAAGCACCTGGACCCGTCGAGGCAGTAACCTTGCGCGGGCGCCGTCGCGATTACGCCTTCGACAGACTGGTGATCAGGTAGATTGGTGATCCTTCAGGGATAATCGGGTGACAGCGGACCGCCACTTTGCCAACGGAGCGCGCCCGACAGGTCATGCACCGTTGCACGAGGTCAAACGGGGCGCGTTTACCCAGACCGTGGCCGAGACCCATGGCGGGCCTATACCCGCCGGCCGTTCAGGTTCACCGCCGTCGATTCCATCGAACCAAGTCACCTATCCCAAAGACCGATGTCCGAAGGCCACGTATTCATTTGCGGCGACCCCCATGGCGAGTTCGGCCCGCTGATTGAAAGCGTCCACCGTCACCGCCCCGAGGCGGTGGTGCTCGCTGGCGACATCCAGGCCAGGCGCCCACTGGATGAAGAGCTCGCCAGCATCCTTCCTCTGACGCAGGTGTGGTGGATTCCTGGCAATCACGACACCGACAGCGATGCCGACTACGACAACCTGTTCGGCTCGGGCCTGGCCGACCGGAACCTGGATGGGAGGGTGGTCACGATCGCAGGCCTTCGGATTGCCGGGTTGGGAGGGATTTTTCGCGGCCAGGTCTGGATGCCGCCCGAACCATCGCGCGTAGAGAGCGCCACTGACTATCTGGCCAAATGTGGGAAGGGGAATTACTGGCGGGGCGGTCTGCCGCGGCGCCATCGCAGCACGATCTTCCCGCAGACCTACAACGCGTTATTGAGTCAGCATGCGGATGTCCTGGTCAGCCACGAGGCTCCGGCTTGCCACCCGCACGGGTTCGAGGCGATTGACATGCTCATCGAAGCAATGGGTGTGCAACGCGCTTTCCACGGCCATCACCACGAATCCACGGCTTATCCGACCACAGGACCGTGCCGCATTTTCGGTCTCGGTGCGTGCGCGGTGGCCACGATCGACGGAGCGTTCTTGCCCAGCGTCCTGACTTCTCCGGATCAAGACGAAGGAGGCTAGACCGGCGGTTGAGGTTCACTGGCAACGCTATTGGGCGCCAGCGGGCCGGGCAAACGACTGGCGCGTTTGCGGATTGTGCACGATGGTCAGACCGCCCGCAGGTCGACATGACACCGGCAGATCCGGTGATCGATCGCCCGCGCAGCGGCGGCTGCCGTCGGCAAGTTGGACGCGCCGGTTGCCAGATGGTGCGTGCGACCAAAAAAACAGCCCTCGCTCCGATGGAGGAGAGCCGCAGAACGTCCAAGAAGAAATCGGGTAACACCTTGCGGCGCCACCCACATTCAGTATCCACCAGGTGGCCGTGGACGGCAATCCAGCCTGCGCCGCGCAGTTCCTGTTCGGGAAAAAAGAACCCGCGCTCATCAGGGGACGGGCGCGGGTGGTAGCAGGCCTACCGGAGCAGGATACGGCGATATAAACATCGTGCAACACAGGATTAGCAGCCATTTTTACCGGCAGTTCTTTTGCCAGCGAAAAAATTGTCACGTAGCGGGCAGACAATGGAACGATGGGTGGAGCTTCCTCGACCTTGCAGGGCCGCCGCGCTTCGATGCTGTTTGAGTGTTCGGCGCTGCGCCTTGAGTCGGATTGCACTGGCTCGCCGGAGAATTCGCAAGCGCAGCGGACGTTGAACGCGAGGGTAGGGCGTTGAAAGCGGGACGCAAGAGGCGAACTAATCATGCACACCCGCGAGTTGAACCGCGAATCGCTATGTGGCGTAATCGATACATGATTACTTGGCGTCCGCCCTGATGGATCGGTAGTAGTATCTTTTTGCTATTTCCGCCGTCTGATTGCCGATGCGCAGTCCCGGCCCTCAGACCATGGGTGAGGTGAATCTGAATAGCCGAGATGATTAACTATTACAACACTCTCGGCGTTTCGCCTGGTGCGACCGAGGCGGAGATCCGAGCCGCCTACAGACGGCTCGCGATGAAATTTCATCCCGACCGACAGCATGGCAAGTCTGAACGGGAAAAGAAGCAAGCCGAGGAGAAATTCAAGGAAATTGAGGAGGCTAACCGCATCCTTGGCGACGCCCAGAAGCGCGCGCAGTACGACCCTAACCAGAGCAATGGCTCGACTCGCAGCGGGAACCCTTGGTGGTCCGGGCCGGACGGAGATGACGCTAGTTTCGAAGACTTCTTTCGCCAACAGTTTCACCGGAGCCACCATAGACGTCGCCAATCTAAGCCGCCGCCTGTAAAAGGCGAGGACATCCGCTGCAAGGCGTCGATCGACGCTGACACGGCGCTCCGTGGTGGCCAGACAACCATCGAAGTCAAAGTTGACGACATATGCCCGTCTTGCGGGGGCTCAGGGGAAACGGACTCTCCCGTCACGTGTGAAAAATGCGACGGCCACGGGTGGTATCCATCCGCGGATGGCTGGGAGCGGCGTACCTGTAGCAAGTGCAAGGGGTCGGGGGTCGATTGGCGCTGCAGCGCGTGCAAAGGGAAGGGTGCACGCAAACAGACCCGGCACTTCAACATCCAAGTGCCGCCGAACACCCCAGCCGGTCGGGTCCTTCGTGCAGTCGGTGGCGGCATGCCAGGGGAGTTCGGTGGCGCGGCCGGGGACCTGCTCTGCGAAATCCGGGTGGTGAAGTCCGGGTCGACATACCTGAAGGGTCTCGACATCCACTGCGAGGTCAAGATCGATTGCATCACGGCGTGGCTCGGAGGGAAGGCCACCATCGAGATCGTGGGACGCACCTTCGAGGTAGACGTCCCGCCGAATACGGGCAGCGGCAAATCGTTGCGCATTGCCGGCAAGGGCCTGCGTGACGCCAAGACTGGCCGGAGGGGAGACGCCATAGCGAAGGTGGTCTTGACCCTGCCGAAGGGGCCGTTCGCGGAAGCGCAGCTCGATCACCTGCGCCGGTTTGCCGGGCGCGAACCCGTCATCAAGGCGCGGCCGGAGCCGGCGAAGAAGGAGCCAACGCAAGAGCGTCCGGCGAGGCCCGCTCCCGCACCTGAACCGCCCCGCGAAGCGAATCACGACGGTGCGAGTGCCAACAAGGCCCCAGAGCAAGCGAACTCTTCATCTGAGCGTCGCAAGTTCCAATGCGGCGGCTTCGAAGTCCGCCCTCTGGAGCGCCTTGAGTTGGACCAGCAGGGCGTTGCACGTCAGCGTTTTGCGGAATGGGAGGCCGCCGTGCGCGCCGAGGAATCGCGGGAGACCCGCCCAGGCTGCGCCGCGGCCAAGCGGCGGGAACTGACGCGAACCGAAACCGAAATATCTGCATACGCGCCTGGCAATACCCCACTGATTCTGGTTCAGCTGTTGGAGGCATTCCGCCGAGCGGGCTTCGCGGAGACGATCTCGGTGATCGGGAACTACGCAATCCTTGCCTATGCATCCGCCGCGGGCTGCCGCATCGAAGATGCCGTCAGACTCGGGCTATACAACAAGCGCGTGCAGTTCGTCACGGCGAAGCTCATCGCAGAGGCAGTCATCCTGCCCGCACTCCAGGCAGTGGATCCGACCTTCATCCTCGCCCCCAGGATGGGGGCCTGCGTGCGCGGGCGAAACGAAGTCGGCTTCGTGGTCGACATCATTGGCGCCGTGCAAGCGAGCACAGCGGAAGCGACGCTGTCGACCACGATTGCGGATGACAGTGGGGCGGCCATGTCATATGGGATCACCAAGCTCCTGCGTGGCGGTCGGGTAAGCACGATTGTCTTTACCAAAACGGGCGTCATGGAGCGCCTGACCGCGATCTCCCCCGAGTCCTTCTGCTCGTTCAAGGGATGGATCGCCGCCCAGCCAGGGGTGCCAGAGGAGAAGCGAAAGTTCTGCCAGAATTTGACGGCGCTGGCGGCCAAGCTGGGCGAAGGACTCGTGCTTAGCCCCTGAGTTCGGCAGTCACATCCAATGCGTGGCAACCATCTCAAAAAGGCAGTCGACAAGCTACCGCGACGACCAGCGTCGAAGCCGGCGCGCCGTGTTTGCGCGTCCTGGACGCGACGTCAGGCAGCGTGAGCGCTTGGAGGTTTCAGGCGGTCTGTCACGCAAAAGGCTGGCGGGTTCGCCGAGGGCGAAGCCGAAGGCGCGTCGCAGTAGGGCGATGCACCCATTTTTTTGGTCAGTTCCTGGCTCAACCGGGCGACGGCCATTGCTGCGCGGCATGGAGTACCCGCAGGATCCGGATGGTGGTGGCATCCACGGCGTACACGACCAGGTAGTTGGCCGCCACGACCATCTCGCGCGTGCTCGCGACGCGCGCCGGCTCGGTACAGCTCGGGGTGTTCCGGCAGCCGTGCCGCTTTCGCTTCGAGATCGTCCTTCAGGCTCTGGGCCGCATCCGGATTCTCATCCGAGATGTAGTCAACGCTGGCGAGAAGATCGGCCCTGGCCTACCGCGTCCATTCAACCGCGCGCACGGCGTTTCCGGTCGATCAGCGCCTGAACGTCGTCCATGACCTGGTCATGTGGGAGCGGCGGGGCCGGGGCGGTCAGCGCTTGCTGGACCTTGGCGCGGAACCAAGCATCATAGGTCTCGGGATCCGTCGTCAGACCGGGCGGCAGCCCGCCCTCCTTGGCGATCCGTGTCAACAGGATGCGAACTGCGTCGGACACGGTTAGGCCGACGCTGGCGAGGTTTTGCGTGGCCCGGGCTTTCAGGTCGTCGTCCACCCGGATGTGTAGCATTGAAGTATGCGCCATGGAAATCTCCTATGCTTTGACCCACATTACGCATCTCAATTGAAATGCAACCAAGGTGGCAAGCGCAGGACCGTGGTATCCGCATGCGCCACGCCACGTCAGCGAGTCATTGTCCGGGCGTTGGTTGGCATAATTTGTTCCCGCTGGTCGCCCGTCACGTAGCTGCAGGCGCCAGCCACCATTCACTTCGGCCGGCCGCAGGTTAATTCGCAACGATAGTGCGTCAAGGTTGGCCCTGCTGAAGCGCTTCAGGGGCGCTCTTTGTTTCACGCGGCGGCAGGCAACTTGCTTTTGCGGGGGCGTCCGCCAAGCCTACCGTTTTCCCTCGCAGCCGCCGCCTTGGCAGCCGTCGAGGCCGCACCTCCGCGTTTGCCCAGTTCTGACGCCATCCAACGCTTGGAGCCGAGAAAACCGTCAAGCAGCGCCGGCAGATACAGATCCGCGTCCAGGTGGGGGAAATGGATGCCAAGCCCCGAGGGGCTGATCTCGGCGTCGGCCAGGTCCGCCGGGTGAGCGTGTTCCAGACCCTGCGCCGCTTTGGGCGAAAATGCCAGTTCAAGGCCGGATGCCAGCGCGATCACCACGCGCGAGACGCGCCGGTCATAGCGCACCGACACCACCGCCGGGAAGGAGGCCTTTTTGGCCGCGCCGCGCGCATTTGCAGCGGCCAGCACGTCGTCAGCAATTTCCATGGATGCCTCTCCAGTCGCGGCACAACGCCGCCAAATGGGCGATCAGCGCGTCGACGATTTTCCCCAAGTCCCTGGCCGAAAAGCCATAGTTCTCGCGCAGTTCTGGCGGCCCCTTCGGGCAGTGCAGATTGAAGACAGCTTCGCAGCCTTTGCCCATCACGTGGACATGGGCCGGGCGATGGTCGTTGGGGTAAATCACCACGCGCAGGCCGAAAATCGATAAGACCGTTGGCATTGATTGTACCAAACCTAAGCAGCTTGGGTTATTAGTTGCCGTGATCTTACAACGGCCTGGTGCCTATGACTAGTTCGCCATACGCGGATTCGCACGCGGACGGCGCTGGAGGGGCTAAGGCCCGGCTCTGGTTCGATTGCGGCAGCGCTCGTCAGCCGAGCCCATGCGGCCCGGCACAAAATTACGCAATCCAACGGCCCGCGTCCGTTTGCTTAATTTTGTTCCTGCTGGTCGCCCGCCAGTTGGCCGTTTCCGAGGCACCGGGAACAATTTTATGCAAAGAAACTTTGCAGAATATTGTTCCTCCAGGCGACGTTTTGCGTAATTTTGTTCCTTTTCTCAACGGATCGGTCAGTCGCTGCCTGGCCTGCCGCGGCGTGCGAAGCCACGGACGCGCGCCGTCAGGGGCCCCGTGCGCGCCCCGCGCGCTCACGGTGCCAAGCCGGCGGCACGCCGGTGAGGCTGGAAGGGCGGCCGTCACGGGTCAGGCCCCCTTCCCGCGACGTTCTTTGGTCTGGCCCATGGGGCCAGGAACAAAATCCTGCAAAAATCGGGAACAAGTTTGTGCAAACCGACGGGAGGGTTGGACCGAAGGCACTATGTGACGCTTATTTAACATAATAAATGTTATACGAAACGAGGCGTATACATCACTATCGACGCCTTGCATGCGGAGAAAAGCAAATGATACGTTCTGTTTTTAGTGGTTTGAGCTATTATTGTTTCCATCATGCCAAGAAAAGCCAGCGCCGTTTCCACCCTACCTGGTCCGGTCAGCCGGTCGCTGATCCAGCTCGGCCTCAACCTGCAAGTTGCCCGCAAGCGACGCAAAGAAACGATGGCGGCCTTCGCCGAGCGGATGCAGGTTTCAGTTCCGACGCTCCGGAAGATGGAGCAAGGCGATCCAACAGTGTCCATCGCCGTTTATGCCATGGCGCTCTGGCTGGTCGGGCGCCTCAAATGGCTTCCTGAGATTGCGAATCCTGCCGCGGATGAGGTCGCGCTGGATCTGGAGATCTCCCGCGTGCAACGGCCTGCTGCCAAGTCGCAGTCCCAGTGGAAGAAAGTATGAACGACCACCTGTACGTTTGGTTCTACCGACCTCACAGCCCTGAACCGGTGCTCTGCGGCCGCCTGGATCTGATCGGTGGTCGGCAGTGTCTGTTCTCGTACGCGCCTGAGTATTTGCAGCGGAAGGACGCCATCGCGCTCTCGCCAGACTTGCCTCTCCGTGATGGCAAGTATTCGGCGCCGTCTGGCCTGGAACTACACCCTGTCTTCGAAGACGCCGGACCGGACCGCTGGGGACGGCGCGTTATCGATCGGGCCTTCAACCCACGCAGACGCGCGGCGATTGACTACCTGGCCTTGGCCGGCGAGGACCGGATCGGCGCGCTCGGCTTTGCCGATCTTGCGGATGGGTATGAGGTCAATCATCCCACCGTGTTCCATCGCGGGGACCTGCCAGGACTGCTGGAGGCAGCGCGGGCCGTCGAACTGCAGTTGCCAATTGACGATCGTCTTCGCCAGTTGCTGCGACCTGGCGGCACCGCCGGCGGCGCCCGTCCCAAGGCGATTGTCGATGATGAAGGAAGCTCCTGGATCGCCAAGTTCCCAGCCGAGGGCGACGAGGTGGATTTCTGCGCGATCGAGCATGCCTCACTTGTGCTGGCGCAAGCGTGCGGCATCGAGGCGCCCGAGTCCAGACTCGTACAGTTGGGCAGGAAAAACACGCTCCTGGTCAAGCGGTTTGACCGGGAACCTGGCGGCGACCGCATCCACTTCGCGAGTGCTCGCACGCTGCTGCTTGCCGATGGCATCCCGGAGGAACAAATGTCCTATGCAGACATCGCCGAGGTGGCGCGCCGCTATTCGCCCGCGCCTCTCGACGACTGTCTCCAAATGTTCCGACGCATGGTCCTGAACATCCTCATCGAAAACACGGACGACCATGCGAAGAATCACGCCTTCCTGCATCAAGGTGGCGAAAACTGGCGGCTGTCGCCGGTCTATGACATCCAGCCGCAATTGCAAGGCATTCCCTACCAGCAGCTGATTGTCGGCGATCACGGCACTGACCCGACGCTGGAAAATGCCCTATCCCACGCCACCCGCTTCATGCTCACGCCCGCGGAGGCACACGCTGAAGTCGAGCAGATTCTGGACATTGTTTCTGGATGGAGGGACACTTTCGCGGAAGCCGGCGTTTCTGAGCAAGACATCGAGGCCTGCGCACGCTACATGATGCGTGACACCAACCGTCCCCCATTGCCTACGCGCCGTCGCACCCAGAGGAATGCCTAGGCACTAAGCGCCCGCCCCCGAGGGATTTGTCCAAGGAGATCCGCCGGTGACCTCGAGAGATGAGGAACGTGAGCTACTGGAAAGGTGCACGGCCGCCGCCCGTGGACTGGCCGTGGCCGGCAATCAGCGGGAGGCAAACGTTTTCCGGCTCGCCGCGATGATTCTGAGTCCGAATCTGCCGGTCGAATCTCGCCGCCTCATGGTTGCGAGCGAGCTCTACTTCGCGGAGCACCCGGATCACCTGGTTCCGTCCGTCGATGTCGTGCGCAATGGCTGGATCATCGGCTTGCCGCGCCTGCGGGACATGCTGACGGCGCAGCTCCGTCCCCAGGACCCGGTCCCAGTCAAGCTGGAACGCAGGCCGAGGCAGTCATGACCGATCACCCCATAGGCCCCAGCGCGTAGCATTGAGGGGCTGTGCCAGGCGCCGCTGGTTTTTCCAGATGGACAACTTCGACCCGAAAACGGGCCTGTACTAACCGAATCGACCCGTGACATATGCCAGATCGACTTTTAGCCCTTGTCCGAGCGTTGGAGGCCCACCAGGTCAGAAATCCGGAAAACTGTCCATGGCTGACCGACGACCGATTCCTCGCATCAACAGACGGAAAAACCGTTGATCTAGTTGATGCCATCGACGCTGAAGCTCGCGCGGTGCTGTGCAATGGCGACGGCACGGCAAATCCTCATGTGCTGCTGGCGCTGCGAAACTTGATAGATGTGGGCGAGGGCCAGGACCCTCACGATCCGGCCATGGCGGCGGTAATCATCTCCTGTGCTCATGGGCGCCTCGCTATACCAATTTTCTCCAGCGAGCTTTCTCTAGGAAAGCTGAGAAGTTGATGCGCCGCGAATGCTTGCGCCGCCTCGCTGCGGACGTTCAGCCTATGCTGTCCAAGCGCAGCCTGGCGCGGCCGCTTTCGACCCGAAACGGGTCACCGTGCTCTTGGGAGCGTACTAAGGCTATCTACCTGCTTGCGCAGACACGTGCCAGGCCCGGCCGACCTTTCAGAGCCACAGCAAGCTGCATTAATCGTCGCGTCTCATTGTCGTAACCGCTCAGATCTGGGATGCCCGGCGAGCCTTGCTGCAAAGTGATCTGCCGGTTCAGACACGCGCCATAGGCGACAGGTCCGTCTTGGGTCCGATAACGGTATTTTGCCACGCTCCCCAAGGGCTTTAACTCCGGCGGTCAGTGCTCGGTCTATCGCAATATTGCGGTTGACCTTGGTCTCACGGCCGGCGCCGCTGCTGTCGCCTCCGGCGCTGTACCGCACGCTGCGTTTCCCAGTCCGCGAAGATAGCCGCCAACTCCGGCGCGTTGTGCCACTCTTCCGCAATCTCCCGCTTTACCTCTCCGATCCACGTCACCAGCTCGAACAGCTGCTCGCGCGCCTGCGCCTCCAGCTCGGCCAGCGCGTAAGCCGTCACCGGGCTCTTTTCGGCTGCCGTGCGGCCTGTCGTGGCGAACGCCGCGAGCGCCGCGCGCCCGTCAATGCCGCGCCCCAGGAGACGCTGGGCACAGTGCAGCGCCACCGTTGGTGTGACATCGAGCGTGGTGGACGCCAGCCGGCGAAATACCAGGCGCCGCTTGGCGCGCTTGATGGCCGCCGCGACCGCCGCACCGCACCGCGTGCTGGCCAGGAACTCGAGCTGGCGAACCGTATCGGGATCCGGCAGGATGGGCCGCCCGTCGCTGGCGCGCCCGATGCGCTGCAGCTCCAGCAGGCGGCGGGCATACGCCCCGCGGATTTCGGCCTCGCACTCGTCGGTCATGGTGGTTTGATTCGGGATATGCCTATCACATATATGTGTTAGGACTATCTTGATTGGAATGCAAGCCCTGCCTTGTGTCGCCGCCCGGCGCGCGCGAGACTGGCGCCATGCCCCGCGTCGCCCCGCTCTCTCTCGCTGACGTGCAGCCCATGCTGGCCAAGCGCAGCATGGCACTGCCGCGCACGGGCGCTTGGCACTTCGAGTTGAAGATGGACGGGTATAGGATGCTGGCGGCCACGGCGCCGTTTGCGTTGAAGACTCGCGGCGGCGCCGATGCGACCACCTGGTTTCCGGAGCTGCGCGACGCGCTCGCACGCCTGCCGCTCGGCGCGCATATCCTGGACGGCGAGGTGACCGTGCTCGATGACATTGGCGAGGGTCGGCCGGAATTCGTGAAATTTTCGCCAAAGTTGCCTTAAGCATTTGATCCGAA
>NZ_JADGMP010000050.1:0-18620 GCF_015549295.1 Cupriavidus sp. IK-TO18 | reverse complement strand
GACCAATCGTACCAACGTTCACGTGCGGCTTGGTCCGCTCGAACTTTTCCTTTGCCATTTCTTAGCTCCTGATAGGAATGCAGTCTTGTTGTTTCATCGCGCCGCCGCACCGGCAGGCGCGGCGGCAAACTTCGAATTACTTGCCCTTGGCCGTCATCACGGCTTCGGCGATGTTCTTCGGTGCCTCAGCGTAGTGCTTGAATTCCATGGTGTACGTGGCGCGGCCTTGCGTGGCCGAGCGCAGCGACGTGGAATAACCAAACATTTCCGACAGCGGGACTTCGGCCTTGATGATCTTGCCGCCACCCACCATGTCGTCCATGCCCTGCACGATGCCGCGGCGGGACGACAGGTCGCCCATCACGGTACCCGTGTAGTCTTCCGGCGTTTCCACTTCCACGGCCATCATCGGCTCGAGCAGGACCGGGCTGGCCTTGCGCATGGCTTCCTTGAAAGCCATCGAGCCGGCCATGCGGAACGCGTTTTCGTTCGAGTCCACGTCGTGGTACGAACCGAACGTCAGCGTCACCTTCACGTCCACCACCGGGAAGCCAGCCAGGATACCGTTCGGCAGCGTGTCGACGATACCCTTCTCGACCGCCGGGATGTATTCACGAGGAATCACACCGCCCTTGATGGCGTCGATGAACTCGAAGCCCTTGCCCGGCTCTTGCGGTTCCAGCGTGATCACGGCGTGACCGTACTGGCCGCGGCCGCCCGACTGCTTGACGAACTTGCCCTCGACGCCTTCGGCCGTCTTGCGAATGGTTTCGCGGTAGGCCACCTGCGGCGCGCCGATGTTGGCTTCCACGCCGAATTCGCGCTTCATGCGGTCGACCAGAATTTCGAGGTGGAGCTCGCCCATGCCCGAAATGATGGTCTGGCCCGATTCTTCATCGGTACGCACGCGGAACGACGGATCTTCGGCGGCCAGGCGGTTCAGGGCGATGCCCATCTTTTCCTGGTCAGCCTTGGTCTTCGGCTCGACGGCCTGCGAGATCACCGGCTCCGGGAACACCATGCGCTCGAGCACGATCGGTGCAGCCGGATCGCACAGCGTGTCGCCCGTGGTGGCGTCCTTCAGACCCACTGCAGCGGCGATGTCGCCGGCCAGCACTTCCTTGATTTCTTCGCGCTGGTTGGCATGCATCTGCAGAATACGGCCGAGGCGTTCCTTCTTGCTCTTGACCGGGTTGTACACGGTGTCGCCCGAATTGATCTTGCCCGAGTAGACGCGGAAGAAGATCAGCTGGCCAACGAACGGGTCGGTCATGATCTTGAACGCCAGTGCCGAGAACTTTTCGTTGTCGTCAGCCTTGCGCTCGAGCTTCTTCTCGCTGTCGTCCTCGTCCGTGCCCGTAACCGGCGGAATGTCGACCGGCGACGGCAGGAAGTCGATCACGGCGTCGAGCATGCGCTGCACGCCCTTGTTCTTGAACGCGGTGCCGCACAGCATCGGCTGGATTTCGCAGGCGATGGTACGGTCACGCAGCGCCTTGACGATCTCGGCGCGGGTCAGCTCTTCGCCGCCCAGGTACTTTTCCATCAGCTCTTCGCTGGCTTCGGCGGCGGATTCGACCATCTTCTCGCGCCATTCGTCAGCGGTGGCTTGCAGCTCGGCCGGGATGTCCTGATATTCGAACTTCACGCCCTGGCTGGCTTCGTCCCAAACGATCGCCTTCATTTCCAGCAGATCGACGACGCCCTGGAAGCCGTCTTCAGCGCCGATCGGTACCACGACGGGCACCGGGTTGGCCTTCAGGCGGGTCTTCAGCTGGTCGTAGACCTTGAAGAAGTTCGCGCCGGTACGGTCCATCTTGTTGACGAACGCCAGACGCGGCACCTTGTACTTGTTGGCCTGACGCCAGACGGTTTCCGACTGCGGCTGCACGCCACCCACTGCGCAGTAGACCATGCAGGCGCCGTCCAGCACGCGCATGGAACGCTCCACCTCGATGGTGAAGTCCACGTGGCCCGGGGTGTCGATGATGTTGAAGCGGTGCTCGGGGTAGTTGCCGCCCATGCCCTTCCAGAAGGCGGTGGTCGCAGCAGACGTGATGGTGATGCCGCGCTCCTGCTCCTGCTCCATCCAGTCCATGGTGGCCGCGCCATCATGCACTTCACCGATCTTGTGGTTCACACCGGTGTAGAACAGGATCCGCTCGGTCGTGGTGGTTTTACCCGCGTCAATGTGAGCCGAAATACCGATGTTACGGTAGCGCTCAATAGGAGTCTTACGAGCCACTTTAATCCTCTATTCGTCCATGAGGCGCAGAGATCTCATGACCTGCGCCCTTAACACAAACGGGCGAGATGTGTGAAAACACAGCCCGCCCGGCAACCAACAGTGTTTTCGCGCGCTTTAGAAGCGGAAGTGCGAGAACGCCTTGTTGGCTTCGGCCATGCGGTGCACTTCGTCGCGCTTCTTCATCGCGCCGCCACGGCCTTCCGATGCTTCCAGCAGCTCACCTGCCAGGCGCAGCGCCATCGACTTCTCGCTGCGTTTCTTCGCGGCCTCGCGCAGCCAACGCATCGCCAATGCCAGACGACGCGACGGACGGACTTCGACCGGAACCTGATAGTTGGCGCCGCCCACGCGACGGCTCTTCACTTCCACCACCGGCTTCACGTTGTTGATGGCAACGGAGAACACTTCGATGGGGGCCTTGCCTGCCTTCTTTTCGATCTGGTCGAACGCGCCATAGACGATACGTTCGGCAACCGACTTCTTGCCGTCCAGCATCAGCACGTTCATAAACTTGGCAACTTCAACGTTGCCGAACTTCGGATCAGGCAGAACATCCCGCTTGGGGACTTCACGACGACGTGGCATCTTCTTTCCTTTAGATTCAGTTGAGAGCGCGGTCAGTTGTTTCCGCTCTCCGGCCACCAACTAGCTTGCATGCAATAGACAGCAAATTCGCCGGGTGACCACTTACTCGACGGCACGGTTGCCAAAAAGGCGCTCCGTTGTACCGCCGCCTGGTGACAGCACCATGACTTGCGCCACAGGCTATCGGTTGTTGCTGCTGTGGGTCTTTCGGACCCAGGCACCCTAAGCTTAGGCCGCCTTCGGACGCTTCGCGCCGTACTTCGAACGGGCCTGCTTGCGGTCCTTCACGCCTTGCAGGTCCAGCGAGCCACGGACGATGTGGTAACGCACACCCGGCAGATCCTTCACACGGCCGCCGCGGATCAGCACGACCGAGTGTTCCTGCAGGTTGTGGCCTTCACCGCCGATGTACGAAATGACTTCGAAACCGTTGGTCAGGCGCACCTTGGCGACCTTACGCAGTGCCGAGTTCGGCTTCTTCGGCGTCGTGGTGTACACGCGGGTGCACACACCACGGCGCTGGGGGCAGTTCTCAAGCGCCGGGCTCTTGCTCTTGACGACTTCAGAGACGCGCGGCTTGCGAACCAGTTGGTTGATAGTTGGCATTGTTCAATCCAGCTTGGTTTTACGAAAAACGCCCCTCGCACCGGCATGAACCAGGATGGAGAGGCAACTACAAGTTTTTGGGCGGGAGAGATGAGCGGACGCGCTCTGGAGACGGGACTGTGCGGTAACAGCATGCCAAAGAGCGCGAGCCGGCATCCGGATCCCGCATCTGCCGCCACCGGTCCATCAAAACCGGTCCGGAAGGCTTGCCGGCAGCGGCATGAAAGCCACATATCCGACGGGCGAGCGAAATCCAAAGCCAAAAACTCGAATCTGGCACTCTAGCAGGGGAATCGTATACCGTCAAGCCGTATACCCGGCTGACAAGCAGCGCCGGCTAGACCCCGCGCAGGGTGTCGAGGATGCCCTGCCCGTAGCGCTCCAGCTTGGATGCACCAATCCCGGGAATGCCCTGCATCGCCGACAGCGAGTCCGGCGCCGTGCGCGCCAGTTCGGCCAGCGTGGCGTCGTGGAAAATCACGTAGGCCGGCACGCCGTGCTCGCGCGCGGCCTCGGTGCGCCAGCGGCGCAGCGCCTCCCAGTTGGCCAGCGTATCGGCGTCCATGTCCGCGGTATGGTCGATGCGGTTGCCGCGCGCCGCGCGCTCGCCGGACTTGGCCGGCTTGGCAGCCTGGCGTCGCAGGATGATCTGGCGCTCGCCCCTGAGCACCTCGCGCGCGCGTTCGCCCAGCAGCAGCGCGCCGTGACCGCCATGGTCGATCATCAGCAGACCCTGGGCGATCAGCTGGCGGAAGACCGTGTGCCATTCATGCACCGATCGGTCCTTGCCGATGCCGAAGGTCGATACCTTGTCATGGCCCCACTGCTTGATCTTTTCCGAGGCATTGCCGCGCAGCACGTCGACCAGGTGGGTCGCACCAAAGTGGATGCGGCTTGCCTGCGCGGTGCGGTACACGCAAGACAGCGCCATCTGCGCCTCGCGCGTGCCATCCCAGGTGGCCGGCGGCTCCAGGCAGGTGTCGCAGTTGCCACAGGGCTCGCTGGCTTCGTCGAAGTACGCGAGGATGCGCTGGCGCCGGCAGCCGGCGGTTTCGCACAAACCCAGCAGCGCATCGAGCTTGGCCGACGACACGCGCTTGAACGCCTCGTCCGCCTCCGACTCGTCGATCATGCGCTTCTGCTGCACCACGTCGCCCAGGCCGTAGGCCATCCAGGCATTGGCGGGCAATCCGTCGCGCCCGGCGCGTCCCGTCTCCTGGTAGTAGCCTTCCATGCTCTTGGGCAGGTCAAGGTGAGCGACGAAGCGGACGTCCGGCTTGTCGATCCCCATGCCGAAGGCAATGGTGGCCACCATCACCAGCCCTTCTTCTTCGCGGAAGCGTGCCTGGTGGCGCTGGCGCGTGCCGGGGTCCATGCCGGCATGGTAAGGCAGCGCGTTGATGCCCTGCCCTTCCAGCCACGCCGCGGTGTCTTCCACCTTCTTGCGTGACAGGCAGTAGACGATGCCGCTGTCATGTGTGCCGTCGGCGGCGGTGTGCTCGGCCTTGATAAAGGCCAGCAACTGCTGGCGCGCATTGTCCTTCTCGACGATGCGGTAGCGGATATTCGGCCGGTCGAAGCTGGAGATGAAAACGCGGGCGTCGTCCAGCGCCAGCCGCTCGATGATCTCGTTGCGCGTCAGCGCGTCGGCGGTCGCGGTCAGCGCGATGCGCGGCACGTACGGGAAGCGTTCGTGCAGCACCGACAGCTGGATGTACTCCGGCCGGAAATCGTGGCCCCACTGCGATACGCAATGCGCCTCGTCGATGGCGAACAGCCCGACGCGGGTACGCTCGAGCAGGTCGAGGAAGCGCGGCGTCATCAGCCGCTCGGGTGCGACGTAGAGGATCTCCACCCTGCCGGCGAGCAGGTCGCGCTCGACGGCGGACGCTTCCGAACCGGTCAGCGTCGAATTCAGTACCGCGGCGCGCACGCCGGCTTCGGTCAGCGCCGCGACCTGGTCCTGCATCAGCGCGATCAGCGGCGATACCACGATGCCGACGCCCTGCCCTGAGCGCTGGCGCAGCAGTGCCGGAATCTGGTAGCACAGCGACTTGCCGCCGCCGGTCGGCATCAGCACCAGGCTGTCGCCGCCTTCGGCAACGTGGTCGATGATCTCGGCCTGGCGCCCGCGGAAGGCGTGGTAGCCGAAGACATCCTTGAGGATCGCCAGTGCTTGCGACATGGACTGCGGAATTGCTGAAGCCGGAAAAGCCGTAACCTTACCACTAAGGGACCCGGCTACCGCGCCTCGCGGGCAAACTCTCCGACGATTCTCACGAAAGGTCACGCCACGCGCGGATAAAAAAAAGCCCGGCTGGATCAGCCGGGCTTTTTGACCGCCTTGCGGCGGGCATTCACTACTGCGAGATCAGGCGTTGTCGCCTTCACCCTCGGTCGTCGCCTGCACCACCGGCGGCGGCTCGATGAAGAGCGACTGCTCTTCTTCGGCGATCGCCTGGGCGCGTTCGCGCTCGGAGGCCTCGCGCGCCTTGCGGGCACGGTGGTAGGCCAGGCCGGTACCGGCCGGGATCAGACGACCCACGATCACGTTTTCCTTCAGACCACGCAGGTCATCGGTCTTGCCCATGATCGCGGCTTCGGTCAGCACGCGCGTGGTTTCCTGGAACGATGCCGCCGAGATGAAGCTGTCGGTCGACAGCGACGCCTTGGTAATACCCAGCAGCAGGTTCTCGTAGGTTGCCGGACGCTTGCCTTCGGCGATCACGCGGTCGTTCTCGTCGAGCAGTTCCGAGCGCTCCACCTGTTCACCCGGGATGAACTTGGTGTCGCCCACATCGGCGATCTGCACACGACGCAGCATCTGGCGAACGATCACCTCGATGTGCTTGTCGTTGATCTTCACGCCCTGCAGACGGTACACGTCCTGCACTTCGTCCACGATGTAGTGCGCCAGCTCTTCGATGCCCTTCAGGCGCAGGATGTCGTGCGGGTCCGCCGGACCTTCCACGATCATTTCGCCCTTGTTCACCACCTGGCCGTCGTGCACCAGCACCTGCTTTTCCTTAGCGATCAGGAACTCGTGGGCATTGCCGTCCAGGTCAGTGATGACCAGGCGCTGCTTGCCCTTGGTGTCCTTGCCGAACGAGGTCGTGCCCGTGACTTCCGCCAGCACGGCGGCGTCCTTCGGCGAACGCGCTTCGAACAGCTCGGCCACACGCGGCAGACCACCGGTAATGTCGCGGGTCTTCTGCGATTCGGTCGGGATACGTGCGAGCACTTCACCCACGTGCACCTGCTGGCCGTCCTTCACGGTAATCAGCGCGCCGACCTGGAAGCCGATGGTCACGGAGTGGTCCGTGCCCGGGATCTTCACTTCCTGGCCGTTGGCGTCGAGCAGCTTCACCTGCGGGCGGATGCCCTTGGTTGCAGCCGTGCGGCGCTTGGCGTCGATCACCACCAGGGTCGACAGGCCGGTCACTTCGTCCATCTGCTTGGCGACGGTCACGCCTTCTTCGACGTTCTCGAACTTCGTCGTACCGGTGTATTCCGAGACGATCGGGCGAGTCAGTGCATCCCACGTGGCCAGCTGCGTGCCAGCCTTGATGGCCTGGCCGTCCTGCACCAGCAGCGTGGCGCCGTACGGGATCTTGTGGCGCTCGCGCTCGCGGCCGTGGTCGTCGGTGATCAGCGCCTCGCCCGAACGCGAGATGACGATCAGTTCGCCCTTCGCATTGGTGACGTAGCGCATGGTCGCCGTGAAACGCACGGTACCGGTTGCCTTCGCTTCCACGCTCGATGCCACCGCCGCACGCGATGCCGCACCACCGATGTGGAACGTACGCATGGTCAGCTGGGTGCCCGGCTCACCGATCGACTGGGCGGCAATCACGCCAACCGCTTCGCCGGAGTTCACCATCACGCCGCGGCCGAGGTCGCGGCCGTAGCACTTGGCGCACAGGCCGTAGCGCGTGTCGCACGACAGCGGGGTGCGGACCTTGACTTCGTCCACGCCGATGTTGTCGATCAGCTCGACCAGGTCTTCGTCCAGCAGCGTGCCGGATTCGATCGCGGTTTCCTGGGTTTCCGGGTTCACCACGTCGGCCACGGTCACACGGCCGAGGATACGGTCGCGCAGGGCTTCGATCACTTCACCGCCTTCGACCAGGGCCTTCATGGCCACGCCGTTGGAGGTGCCGCAATCGTCTTCCACCACGACCAGATCCTGGGTCACGTCGACCAGACGACGGGTCAGGTAACCCGAGTTCGCGGTCTTCAGTGCCGTATCCGCCAGACCCTTACGGGCACCGTGGGTCGAGATGAAGTACTGCAGAACGTTCAGGCCTTCACGGAAGTTCGCCGTAATCGGCGTTTCAATGATCGAGCCATCCGGCTTGGCCATCAGGCCACGCATACCGGCCAGCTGGCGGATCTGCGCCGCGGAACCCCGTGCGCCCGAGTCGGCCATCATGTAGATGGAGTTGAACGACTCTTGCTTCACGGTCTTGCCATCGCGGTCGACCACGTCTTCGTGCTGGAGCTGCTCCATCATCGCCTTGCCCACCTGGTCGCCGGCGGCGCCCCAGATGTCCACGACGTTGTTGTAGCGTTCCTGGTCGGTCACCAGACCCGACATGTACTGCTTGTCGTATTCCTTCACCTTGGCCGAGGCCTCGGCGATGATCTTCTCCTTGGCGGGCGGCACCAGCATGTCGTCGATCGCGATCGAGATACCGGCGCGGGTTGCCAGGCGGAAGCCCGACTGCAGCAGCTTGTCGGCGAAGATCACGGTCTCGCGCAGGCCGCACTTGCGGAACGCCGTGTTGATCAGGCGCGAGATTTCCTTCTTCTTGAGCGGCTTGTTCAGCACCGAGAACGGCAGGCCCTTCGGCAGGATCTCGGACAGGATCGCGCGGCCGACCGTGGTGGCCTGCAGCGTGATCTTGGGTGCGAAACGGGCGTCGCCTTCGGCGTCCTTGTCGACAAGCTCATACTCGGTGATACGCACGTTCACGCGGGAAGCCAGCTCGACTTCCTTGTTCTCGTAGGCGCGGATCACTTCGCTGATGTCGGCAAAGGTCATGCCCTCGCCGCGGCCGTTGATCTTGTCGCGGGTCGTGTAGTACAGACCCAGCACCACGTCTTGCGACGGCACGATCGACGGGTCGCCGTTGGCCGGGAACAGCACGTTGTTGGAGGCCAGCATCAGGGTGCGGGCTTCCATCTGCGCTTCCAGCGACAGCGGGACGTGGACAGCCATCTGGTCACCGTCGAAGTCAGCGTTGAACGCCGCGCAGACCAGCGGGTGCAGCTGGATGGCCTTGCCTTCGATCAGCACCGGCTCGAACGCCTGGATACCCAGGCGGTGCAGCGTCGGCGCACGGTTCAGCATCACCGGGTGCTCGCGGATCACCTCTTCGAGGATGTCCCACACCACCGGGGTCTGGCTTTCGACTTCCTTCTTCGCCGCCTTGATGGTGGTGGCGATGCCCATCGTTTCCAGCTTGTGGAAGATGAAGGGCTTGAACAGCTCGAGCGCCATCAGCTTGGGCAGGCCGCACTGGTGCAGCTTGAGCGTCGGGCCCACCACGATGACCGAACGGCCCGAGTAGTCGACGCGCTTGCCCAGCAGGTTCTGACGGAAACGGCCGCCCTTGCCCTTGATCATTTCGGCCAGGGACTTCAGCGGACGCTTGTTGGCGCCGGTCATCGCCTTGCCGCGACGGCCGTTGTCCAGCAGCGAGTCAACCGCTTCCTGCAGCATGCGCTTTTCGTTGCGCACGATGATCTCAGGCGCCTTCAGCTCCAGCAGGCGCTTCAGGCGGTTGTTACGGTTGATGACGCGGCGATACAGGTCGTTCAGGTCCGAGGTCGCGAAGCGGCCGCCGTCCAGCGGCACCAGCGGACGCAGCTCGGGCGGCAGCACCGGCAGCACTTCGAGGATCATCCACTCGGGCTTGATGCCCGAACGCTGGAAGGCCTCGAGCACCTTCAGGCGCTTGGCGAATTTCTTGATCTTGGCTTCGGAACCGGTGGCCTGCAGCTCGGCGCGGATCTGTTCGATCTGCTTCTCGATGTCGATGCCGCGCAGCAGTTCACGGATGCCCTCGGCACCCATCATGGCGACGAACTCGCCCTCGCCGTACTCGTCGCACTTCGCCAGGTAGTCGTCTTCCGACATGATCTGGCTCTTCTTGAGCGGGGTCATGCCGGGCTCGAGCACCACGAATGCTTCGAAGTACAGTACGCGCTCGATGTCGCGCAGCGTCATGTCCAGGACCATGCCCAGGCGCGACGGCAGCGACTTCAGGAACCAGATGTGCGCGGTCGGCGCGGCCAGTTCGATGTGGCCCATGCGCTCGCGGCGCACCTTGGCCAGCGTCACTTCAACGCCGCACTTCTCGCAGATCACGCCGCGGTGCTTCAGGCGCTTGTACTTGCCGCACAGGCACTCGTAGTCCTTGATCGGGCCAAAGATCTTGGCGCAGAACAGGCCGTCGCGTTCCGGCTTGAACGTACGGTAGTTGATCGTTTCCGGCTTCTTCACTTCGCCGTACGACCACGAACGGATCTTCTCGGGCGAGGCCAGGCCGATCTTGATCGCGTCGAACTGCTCTTCCTGCTGTACCTGCTTAAAGAGATCGAGCAATGCTTTCATTGCAACTCCTTGTTTCGCCGCCGCTCCGGAGTCTGTCCGGTGCCGCGGCATTCAATCCTGTGGGAAATCCTGCGCTGGTGGGTGCCCGCCGTGGCTGGCACCCGCATCGTCTCGATCAGTAGCGATCGAGGTCGATGTCGATACCCAGCGAGCGAATTTCCTTCACCAGCACGTTGAACGATTCCGGCATGCCGGCATCGATCGAGTGCTCGCCCTTGACGATGTTCTCGTACACCTTGGTACGGCCGTTCACGTCATCGGACTTGACCGTCAGCATTTCCTGCAGCACGTAGGACGCGCCGTAGGCTTCCAGTGCCCACACTTCCATCTCACCGAAACGCTGGCCACCGAACTGGGCCTTACCGCCCAGCGGCTGCTGCGTCACCAGCGAGTACGGGCCGGTGGAACGTGCGTGCATCTTGTCGTCGACCAGGTGGTGCAGCTTCAGCATGTGCATCACACCCAGCGTGACCGGACGCTCGAACGCTTCGCCGGTGCGGCCGTCGTGCAGCGTGACCTGCTGCTTGGAAGCCGTCAGGCCCTTCTCGGCGGCGATCTCGTCCGGGTAGGCCAGGTCGAGCATGCGCTTGATTTCCTTCTCGTGCGCACCGTCGAACACCGGCGTCGCGAACGGCACGCCCTTCTTCAGGTTGTGCGCCAGTTCCAGCACTTCGGCGTCGCTCAGGCTGTCCAGGTCTTCCGGCTTGCCGCTCTCGTTGTAGATCTGCGAGAGCAGCGTGCGCAGTTCCTGCGCCTTGGCCGAGGCCTTGAGCATGTCGCCGATGCGCTGGCCCAGGCCGCGCGCGGCCCAGCCCAGGTGGGTTTCCAGGATCTGGCCCACGTTCATCCGCGACGGCACGCCCAGCGGGTTCAGCACGATGTCGGCCGGGGTACCGTCCGCCATGTACGGCATGTCTTCGATCGGGACGATCTTCGACACCACACCCTTGTTACCGTGACGGCCTGCCATCTTGTCGCCAGGCTGCAGGCGGCGCTTGACGGCCAGGTAGACCTTGACCATCTTGATCACGCCCGGCGGCAGTTCGTCGCCCTGCGTCAGCTTCTTGCGCTTCTCTTCGAAGGCCAGGTCGAACTCGTGGCGCTTCTGCTCGATGGCTTCCTTGACGGCTTCCAGCTGGGCAGCCAGTTCCTCGTCGGCCGGACGGATGTCGAACCAGTGGTACTTGTCGACGTCAGCCAGGTATTCCTTGGTGATCTTGGCGCCCTTGGCCAGCTTCTTCGGACCGCCGTTGACGGTCTTGTCGATCAGCAGGCGCTCCAGACGCTGGAAGGCATCGCCTTCCACGATACGCAGCTGGTCGTTCAGGTCCAGGCGGTAGCGCTTCAGCTCGTCGTCGATGATCGACTGGGCGCGCTTGTCGCGGGTCACGCCTTCGCGGGTGAAGACCTGGACGTCGATCACGATGCCGCTCATGCCCGACGGCACGCGCAGCGAGGTGTCCTTCACGTCCGATGCCTTCTCGCCGAAGATCGCGCGCAGCAGCTTCTCTTCCGGAGTCAGCTGGGTCTCGCCCTTCGGCGTGACCTTGCCCACCAGCACGTCGCCGGCTTCAACCTCGGCGCCGATGTAGGTGATGCCCGACTCGTCCAGGCGAGCCAGCTGGGCTTCGGCCAGGTTCGAGATATCGCGCGTGATTTCCTCGGGTCCCAGCTTGGTGTCGCGGGCAACCACCGACAGTTCCTCGATGTGGATCGAGGTATAGCGGTCTTCGGCCACCACACGCTCCGAGATCAGGATCGAATCCTCGAAGTTGTAGCCGTTCCACGGCATGAACGCCACCAGCATGTTCTGGCCCAGTGCCAGCTCGCCCAGGTCGGTCGAGGCGCCGTCGGCAATCACGTCGCCGCGGGCAACGTGGTCGCCGACCTTCACCATCGGACGCTGGTTGATGTTGGTGTTCTGGTTCGAGCGCGTGTACTTGATCAGGTTGTAGATGTCCACGCCGACTTCACCGGCCACGGCTTCGTCGTCGTTCACGCGGATCACGATACGCATCGCGTCGACGTAGTCGACCACGCCGCCACGCATCGCCTGCACGGCCGTACCCGAGTCGACCGCAACGGTGCGCTCGATGCCGGTGCCGACCAGCGGCTTGTCCGGACGCAGGCAAGGCACGGCCTGACGCTGCATGTTCGCGCCCATCAGTGCACGGTTCGCGTCATCGTGTTCCAGGAACGGCACCAGCGAGGCTGCGGCCGACACGATCTGCGACGGCGCCACGTCGATGTACTGCACGCGGTCCGGCGTCACCATACGGGTCTCACGCTCGGAGCCTTCGCGCGCCGACACCAGTTCGTCGGTCAGGTTGCCGTCGGCGTCGACGGTCGCGTTGGCCTGCGCCACCACGTACTTGCCTTCCTCGATCGCGGACAGGTAGTCGACCTGGTCGGTCAGCTTGCTGTTCTCGACCTTGCGGTACGGGGTTTCCAGGAAGCCATACTCGTTCAGGCGCGCGTAAAGTGCCAGCGAGTTGATCAGGCCAATGTTCGGACCTTCCGGCGTTTCGATCGGGCACACGCGGCCGTAGTGGGTCGGGTGCACGTCGCGGACTTCAAAGCCTGCGCGCTCGCGGGTCAGACCGCCCGGGCCCAGTGCGGAGACACGGCGCTTGTGCGTGATCTCGGACAGCGGGTTGGTCTGGTCCATGAACTGTGACAGCTGCGACGAACCGAAGAACTCGCGGATCGCCGACGAGATCGGCTTCGAGTTGATCAGGTCGTGCGGCATCAGGTTCTCGGTCTCGGCCTGGCCCAGACGTTCCTTGACGGCGCGCTCCACACGCGACAGGCCGGCGCGGAACTGGTTTTCGGCCAGTTCGCCGACGCAACGCACGCGACGGTTGCCCAGGTGGTCGATGTCATCGACCTCGCCCTTGCCGTTGCGCAGGTTGACCAGGATCTTGATGGTCTCGAGGATGTCCTCGTCCTGCAGCACCATGGCGCCTTCACCGCTGGGGCGGCCCAGGCGGCTGTTGACCTTCATGCGGCCAACGCGCGACAGGTCGTACGACTCTTCGCTGTAGAACAGGCGCTGGAACAGCGCTTCCACGGCTTCTTCGGTCGGCGGCTCGCCCGGGCGCATCATGCGGTAGATCGCGATACGCGCAGCGGTCTGGTCGGCGGTCTCGTCCACGCGCAGGGTCTGCGACATGTACGGGCCCTGGTCCAGATCGTTGGTGTACAGGGTCTGGATCTGCTTGACACCGGCTTCGCGCAGGTTTTCCAGCAGCGTTTCGGTCAGCTCGTCGTTGGCGTTGGCAATCACCTCGCCGGTATCCGGGTCGATGATGTTCTTGGCCAGCACGCGGCCCAGCAGGTAGTCTTCCGGCACGCTGATCAGCTTGGTGCCGGCTGAGTCCAGGTCGCGGATATGCTTGGCGTTGATCCGCTTGTCCTTCTCGACCACCACGCGGCCGTTCTTGTCGGCGATGTCGAAGCGCGCGACTTCACCGCGCAGGCGCTCGGGCACGAACTCCAGCTGCGCGCCTTCCGACTGCAGCGTGAAGTTGTCGAACACGAAGAAGTGCGCGAGGATCTGTTCCGGGGTCAGGCCGATCGACTTCAGCAGGATCGTCACCGGCATCTTGCGGCGGCGGTCGACGCGGAAGTACAGGATGTCCTTCGGGTCGAACTCGAAGTCCAGCCACGAACCGCGGTAGGGGATGATACGGGCCGAGAACAGCAGCTTGCCCGAGCTGTGGGTCTTGCCCTTGTCGTGCTCGAAGAACACGCCCGGCGAGCGGTGCAGCTGCGAGACGATGACACGCTCGGTGCCGTTGATCACGAACGAACCGGTGGAAGTCATCAGGGGGATCTCACCCATGTAGACTTCCTGCTCCTTCACTTCCTTGACCTTGCCCGGGTTCTCGCGATCGTTGATGATCAGGCGAACCTTGGCGCGCAGGGCCGAGTGGAAGGTCAGGCCACGCTGCTGACATTCCTTGACGTCGAACGGCGGGTTGGACAGGTGATACGAGACGAACTCCATACGGGCGAGCCCGTTATGCGAAGAGATCGGGAAGATTGCGTTGAATGCGGCCTGGAGGCCTTCGCTCTTGCGACGCGCGGTCGGCGTTTCCGCTTGCAAGAACTGGGTGTAGGATTCAATCTGAGTGGCAAGCAGGAATGGAACCTGATGTACCGTCGCGCGCTTCGCAAAACTTTTGCGAATGCGCTTCTTTTCGGTGAAGCTGTACGCCATGGGATCTCCGAATCATCGCAGGACGGCTGGACCTGGCCGCGCCTGAGGTGTTCAGCGACTGGGAGGGGATTTGGCGGTTGGCCGCTACCAACCTCTGGCTGACGGTGTCCGCACGCTGCGGGCGGTGTGGTCGTCGCATCAGCGCAACGCCTGCACTCGCCCGGGGGACACCCGACCAAACTTGTCTTCTGCAGTCGGTTCAGAAGACAAACATCAGCAGCAACCACTTAGTGTGCCACTGATGTTTGGCCTCTGCTGAGTTGCCGGCAAATGAAGTGGTGCCGGGACCCGCAAACATCACATTTTGTAACTTTGCCGCTGTGCCGAGTGGTGACTAAAACACAATCGCACAAGCGCAAAAAGGCTGGCGCCGGGAATTTCCCTTTGCCAGCCCCATTCGCGTGCCGCAAGGGCACGCGAGTACAACATTACTTGACGTCGACCTTGGCGCCGGCGTCTTCCAGCTTCTTCTTGGCTTCGGCAGCAGCGGCCTTGTCCACGCCTTCCTTGACGGGCTTCGGTGCGCCATCGACCAGGTCCTTGGCTTCCTTCAGGCCCAGACCGGTGATTTCGCGAACGGCCTTGATCACGCCAACCTTGTTGGCGCCGACTTCGGCCAGGATCACGTTGAACTCGGTCTGCTCTTCAGCAGCGGCGGCACCGCCAGCGCCCGGAGCAGCAGCCACGGCCATGGCAGCAGCCGACACGCCAAACTTCTCTTCGAACGCCTTGACCAGGTCGTTCAGTTCCATCACGGACATCGCGCCAACGGCTTCCAGGATGTCGTCTTTGGTGATTGCCATTTGAAATACTCCTACTAGATTTGATTCGGTATCGGTAATGCGATCTTTCGATGCGCGGCCTGGATTGCCTTAGGCGCCGGCGGCTTCCGCTTCCGCGGGAGCGCCTTCTTCCTTCTTGGCGGCCAGGGCAGCCAGCAGACGGGCGAAGCCCGACACCGGTGCCTGCATCACGCCCAGCAGCTGAGCAATCAGTTCGTCGCGGGTCGGGATCGAGGCCAGCGCCTTCACGGCGGCAGCGTCGAGAACCTTGCCGTCATACGACCCGGCGCGCAGGACCAGCTTGTCGTTGGTCTTGGCGAAGTCGTTCAGAACCTTGGCCGAGGCCACTGCATCTTCGGAAATACCGTAGATCAGCGGACCGGTCATCTGCTCTGCGAGGCCTGCAAACGGCGTACCTTCGACGGCACGGCGAGCCAGCGTGTTCTTCAGAACACGCAGGTACACGCCTTGCTGGCGAGCGGCAGCACGCAGCTTGGTCAGATCGCCAACCGCAATGCCGCGATATTCGGCGACGACGATGGTCTGGGCCTTGGCGACTTGCGCCGAGACCTCAGCAACGACGGCCTTCTTATCTTCAATATTGAGTGGCACGGTTAAGCTCCAAAATGACGCTGGGTCTCCGGCTATACCGGAGCCTTCACGTCAGCACAAACGAACGGCGTCCGATTGGCCCGAATCACCCGGGTCAGTGCCCGGTTGCTTCAATCCCTTCGGGTGCGCCATCTGCGCTGGCTGGCCGGAAGACGTCGCTCAGGCATGAAGCCTTGCCGCACGTTCCGACCGATTAAGCCCTTTCCGCATCACTGCCGCGGACAAGGACACCAGCGGTCTTTGATAACCAGCGATGCCTGCCGATGCTTGCGCATCCAGCGAGCACCGCTGCCCAAAGCCATGCTCCATCCCTTGCGGTCCGGAGACGACCCTCGCCATTGGCCAGGGTCTTCAATTCTTTTTGCCGACCGGTGTTATCGGGTGCCGGTCAGCAATTTGCCGTCAGCTCAGGCAGCCAGCGTAGCCTGGTCGACACGCACGCCGACGCCCATGGTCGACGAAACAGCGATCTTGCGCAGGTACACGCCCTTGCTGGTGGCCGGCTTGGCCTTGACCAGCGCGTCCAGCAGCGCCGACAGGTTGCTCTTCAGCGCGGCGTCTTCGAACGAACGGCGGCCGATGGTGGCGTGGATGATACCGGCCTTGTCGACACGGAACTGGACCTGACCGGCCTTGGCGTTCTTCACGGCCTGGGCCACGTCGGGGGTCACGGTACCGACCTTCGGGTTCGGCATCAGGCCGCGCGGGCCCAGGATCTGGCCCAGCGTACCGACGATACGCATCGTGTCCGGCGAAGCGATCACGACGTCGAAGTTCAGGTTGCCAGCCTTGACTTGCTCGGCCAGATCTTCCATGCCAACGATGTCAGCACCGGCGGCCTTGGCGGCCTCGGCCTTGTCGCCCTGGGCGAACACAGCCACGCGCACCGACTTGCCGGTACCGGCGGGCAGCACCACGGAACCACGAACCACCTGGTCCGACTTTTTGGCGTCGATACCCAGTTGCACGGCCACGTCGATCGACTCGTCGAACTTCGCCGAGGCGCAGCCCTTCACCAGGCCCAGGGCCTCGTCGATCGGGTAGAACTTGGTACGCTCGATCTTCGCCTTGTTGGCGGCGACGCGCTTGGAAACCTTAGCCATTTACAGACCCTCCACGGTGATGCCCATCGAACGAGCCGAACCGGCGATGGTACGCACGGCGGCGTCCAGGTCGGCGGCGGTCAGGTCAGCGTTCTTGGCCTTGGCGATTTCTTCAGCTTGGGCGCGGGTGATCTTGCCAACCTTGTCGGTATGGGGCTTCGGCGAACCCTTGGTGATGCCGGCTGCCTTCTTGATCAGCACGGTCGCAGGCGGCGACTTCATCACGAAGGTGAAGCTCTTGTCGGCGAAGGCGGTAATCACCACCGGCACCGGCAGACCAGGCTCCATGCCTTGGGTCTGGGCATTGAACGCCTTGCAGAACTCCATGATGTTCAGACCACGCTGACCCAGTGCGGGACCAACGGGCGGGGAGGGATTTGCCTTACCAGCCGGAATCTGCAGCTTGATAAAGCCAATGATCTTCTTGGCCATCTCTACTCCAATCCGGATCGCTCCACTCGGGGAAGACGATCCTGTTGAGTCGTAACGCGCTGTCGCCGCACCGGTGGCACGGCCTCACGCTCCTCTTTGGCAACGCCCTGGGACACTGCCGTTGCCAGTTGCCGCCCTCTCGGCCGACAACCGGCAAATTCCTTAAACCTTCTCGACCTGGCCGAATTCGAGTTCGACCGGCGTTGCACGTCCGAAGATGGTGACCGAGACGCGCAGGCGCGATTTCTCGTAGTTCACTTCTTCCACGTTGCCGTTGAAATCGGTGAACGGGCCGTCCTTGACGCGCACCATTTCGCCCACTTCGAACAGCGTCTTGGGACGCGGCTTCTCGACCCCTTCCTGCATCTGGGTCATGATCTTGTCGACTTCGCGCTGCGAAATCGGGCTCGGGCGGTTGCGTGCGCCGCCCACGAAACCAGTGACCTTGCTGGTGTTCTTCACCAGGTGCCAGGTTTCGTCGGTCATTTCCATTTCCACCAGCACGTAGCCCGGGAAGAAACGACGCTCGGTGACCGACTTGTGGCCGCCCTTGATTTCCACGACTTCTTCGGACGGCACCAGGATGCGGCCAAACTTGTCCTGCATCTCGGCGCGCTCGATGCGCTCCTGCAGCGCGCGCTGCACGCTCTTCTCCATGCCGGAGTAGGCATGCACGACATACCAGCGCTTCTTCGACGAAGGCGATTCCGGCGCGGTGGTTTCCTGCTGAGCGTTATCGGTCATGTGCTACCTCTTATTTCCAGCCCAGCACGAGCGAGAACACAACCCACTCGATGAGCTTGTCCGCCGACCACAAGAACAGTGCCATCACTACGACGAAGACAAACACCAGGCCCGTCATCTGTCCGGCTTCCTTGCGCGTCGGCCAGACGACCTTGCGAACTTCCCGATACGATTCCTTGGCGAACCCAATGAAGTCCTTGCCCGGTGCCGACACCAGTGCAACGACGACACCCAGTGCAATACCGCCGAACAGCGCAGCGCCACGTACATAAGACGGTTGCTGTGCGAGTGCATAGAAACCGATGACGCCGGCAACCACCAGCAGCACCGCGACGCCGAGCATCCACTTGCCGCTGTTGGCGTTCACGGTTTCAACATTGGGATTGGCCATGTTTCGCAAACGAGACTAAGCCGCGTCACGATTGCTCCTCGCGACGCGGCTGATTGATTTGGCAGGGGCAGAGGGAATCGAACCCCCAACCTTCGGTTTTGGAGACCGACGCTCTGCCAGTTGAGCTATACCCCTAAAACTACTGAGAGCTGACGCTAGCGCCAACCCTTTCTGGCAACGAACGCGGCCGGTTGGTGCCGCGCTCGCAATCGAACAACTTAGTCGAGGATCTTTGCCACGACGCCGGCGCCGACGGTACGGCCACCTTCGCGGATA